>CALFOF010000025.1 GCA_937919075.1 uncultured Cyanobium sp.
GGAATCGGCGGACTGGCCTGGTAGTCGGCGCTCGAAGGTGGCACCTGCCTGTGAGCTCAGATCAGCGTGGGGCTGGTCCGATGGCCGCGGGCTGTTCTGTCTCCGCTGCAGCCGCGCCAGGCCTGGGTGCCTGGTCTGCGGGCCGGAGTGGCCGAGCTCTGGGCCGGGTCTTTCAGCCAGCCCTTGCTGCCGGGCATCATGACGACCTCCCCACAGGCTTCCAGAAAGCCGCCGATTCTCCTTACCGGCAACCACCCATGCCGCCCCGGTGCCATTGACATCTTTGAGCCCTTCGCTCCGCTGGATGAACCGCTCCGCCGACTGGTTGCATCAGGCTTTGGCAGACCTTGAGCTGGCCAAAATCAGCGCCGAAGCCGGCCATCACCAATGGGCCTGTTTTGCCTGCCACCAGGCTGTGGAAAAAGCCCTCAATGTCCTGTATTTCCCCATGTGCTGTCCCGATAGCCTTCCCGATGGTGCGCCAACCGACCATCACTGCTGCGCAGAAAGAAGCCTGACGGCTTCGGTCGTCTCCAAAGCAACGACGCCTTTTGCCATGCCCGTGCGCTTGTTGACGCAATCCGTGATGCGCTGGGCTGAAGCAGGCCAGGTGCTGGCTGAGGTGTCCGCTTGAGCAGCGATGGACGCGGCACCGCGGGGTGGGCAGTGATCTGGATCTGCTGCAGCTGGATGCCGCGGCCGTTGGTCCCCAATACGGCAGGTTGGTGCGTTGGCCGCTGGAGCACCTTCCCCTCAGCTGCGATGCCCTGGAGCTCACCCCGGAGGAGCTGCAAACCCTGCTGGCCTTCGATCAGCGCCTGGGCCGCGACCTGAACAGCGATCTGCGCTGGCTCTGGGAGCGCTCACGCCCGCCGCTTACTTCGTCACCGCCACGCACAGATCCGCCACTCACTTCGCCTCCATCCAGTTCGGCCCCACCCCCGTCTCCACCAGCAGCGGCACAGTGAGCTGCACAGCGCTCTCCATCACCGCCTTCACCCGTGCGCCCACCGCTTCGGTGGCCTCAGGGGCGGCTTCCAGCACCAGTTCATCGTGTACCTGCAGCAGCAGCCGCGCCGGTAGACCCTCTGCGGCCAGCTCGTGGTGCAGACGCACCATCGCCAGCTTGATGATGTCGGCGCTGGATCCCTGGATCGGTGCGTTTGCCGCCGCCCGCAGCTGCTGCGCCTCCATGCCCGCCCGCCGCGCCACCTCCAGCTCGATCGCCAGGGGATCTTTGCCGAGCAGCCGGCCCAGCCCATTGGCATCGAAGGGGAACGGGCGCCGCCGCCCCAGGATTGTTTCCACATAGCCCCGGCTGAGCGCCAGCCGCTCCTGCAGCTCCAGGAACGCGAACACCTTCGGGTAGCGCTGCTTGTAGCGCATCAGGAATTCCTTCGCCTGCGCCTGGCTCAGCTCGGTTTCGCGTGCCAGCCGCTGCGCGCCCATGCCGTAGATCACGCCGAAGTTGATCGTTTTGCCGAGCCGTCGCTCCTCCGCGCTCACCACGTCTTTCTCCAGCAGCAGCCGTGCGGTGAGCGCATGCACGTCGTCGCCGTCGTTGTAGGCCTGCACCAGCACCTCCTCGCCCGAGAGGTGCGTGAGGATGCGCAGCTCGATCTGGGAGTAGTCGGCGCTGATCAGGTTCCAGCCCTCCTGCGGCAGGAACGCCTTGCGGATCCGCCGGCTGAACACCGTGCGGATCGGGATGTTCTGCAGGTTGGGGTTGCTGCTCGACAGCCGCCCGGTGGCGGTCACCGCCTGGTTGAAATCGGTGTGCACCCGGCCCGTTTCCGGCTCCACCAGCAGCGGCAGGGCATCCACGTAGGTGCTCTTGAGCTTGCTCAAGACGCGGTGCTCCAGCACCAGCGGCACCAACGGATGGTCGTCTTCCAGCTTCTCCAGCACCGCCGCATCGGTGCTCCAGCCGGTCTTGGTCTTCCTTGATTTCTTGCGGTCCAGCCCCAACGTGTCGAACAGCAGCTCCCCCAGCTGCTTCGGCGACGCCAGGTTGAAGTCCACCCCGGCGGCCGCCTTGGCCTGCTGATCCAGCAGCAGCAACTGGTCGCCCAGCTCCACGCTCAGCTCCGCCAGGTAGGCGGTGTCGATGCGGATGCCCGTGGCCTCCATCAGCGCCAGCACCGGCTCCAGCGGCAGCTCCACCTGCTTCAGCAGTGCGTTCAGCTGCGGCCCCAGCGCTGCCAGCTGCGCCGTCAGCCGTGCCGCGAGCCTGCGGGTGAGGTGCACATCCATGCCGCAGTAGAGCGCCGCCGCCTCGATCGGCACCGAGCCAAAGGTCTGGCCCTTGCCCACCAGGTCGCTGAAGCCCGTGGGCGTGAAGCCGAACTCCCGCTCCGCCATCGCCTCCAGGCTGTGCTTGGCATTGGCGTCGCGCAGGTAATCCGCCAGCAGCGTGTCGATCACCACGCCGCCGAGGCTGAGGCCATGGCGCAGCAGGATCAGCCGGTCGAATTTGGCGTTCTGCAGCGCCTTGGGGTGGGCGTCGCTGGCCAGCCACGGGGCCAGCGCCGAAAGCACCGCCTCCAGCGGTAGCTGCTCCGGTGCCACCGGCGGCTCACTGAGCAGATCGGCCGCCACCGGCGGCTGATGCCCGAGCGGGATGTAGGCCAGATCCGCCAGCCCTTCCCCCCAACAGAAGCCGAGCCCCACCAGTTCGGCCTTGAACGGGTTGAGCGCGGTGGTTTCGCTGTCGAGCGCCACCGGCTCCGCCGCCTCCGTGGCGGCCCACAGCCGTGCCACCAGGGCTTCCAGCTGGGCCGCCGTGCTGATGATCTCCGGCTGCAGGGCGGGCAACCCCGCTGCCGCCGCCCCCGCTGGAGCCGGTTCGGCCTCGCCCGGGATCTCAGCTGGCGGGGAGCTGGCAGGCGCTTCCGCTGCTGCTGGTTCCGCAGGCAGCTCGGCCGAGAAGGCCCGCTCGAACGCCCCCAGCTGCCGCACCAGGCTGTGCAGTTCCAACTCCTCCAGCCGCTGGGCCAGCGCCGCGCCGTTCACCTCCCCCAGCGCCAGCCGCGGCGCGCTCGGCAGCGGGATGTCGATCAGGATTTCCGCCAGCTGCCGCGACAGGTAGGCCTTCTCCTTGTCCACCGTCAGCTTTGTTTTCAGCGCTCCCTTCAGCGCCCCCTTGCTGTCTTTCGCGTCGGCCAGGCTTTCGAGCGCGGCATACACCCCATCGAGGCTGCCGTTCTCCTGCAGCAGCACGATCGCCGTCTTCGGTCCCACCCCCTTCACCCCCGGGATGTTGTCGCTGGCATCGCCCGTCAGCGCCTTGAGATCCACCACCTCTTCCGGCGTCACGCCGAGCTTGCTGATCACCCCCTCACGGCGGATCAGCGTTGGCCCGGCGTTTTTGGCGTACGGACCGCCGCCCATGTAAAGGACGGCGATGTCCCGCACGTCATCCACCAGCTGGAACAGGTCGCGGTCGCCGCTCAGGATCCGCACCCGCCAGCCGTCGTTCGCGGCTCGATTGGCGAGGGTGCCGAGCACGTCGTCGGCTTCGTAGCCCGGCGCCATGCACAACGGCAGATCCATGGCGCCAGCCAGAATCTCCTGCAGGTTGGCCAGGTCACTGAAGAAGTGTTCAGGCGCTTCGTCGCGGTGCGCCTTGTAGCTGGCATCCGCCACATGGCGAAAGGTGGGTTCGGCGGTGTCGAAGGCGATCACCACCCCCTGGGGGCAGAGGCCCTTCACGTTGTCGAGCAGCGCCTTGAGGAAGCCATAGGTGACGCTGGTGGGCACCCCCTCGCGGGTGGCCAGGCCGCCTTCGCCGCCTTTGGCGAAGGCATAGAAGCTGCGGAACGCCAGCGAGTGGCCGTCCACGAGCAGCAGCAGGGGCCGCTCCTCCCCCACCGGTCGCTGATCCGCCACCGGTCGTTGATCCGCCGGAGAGCGCTCAGCCGCTCTGTTCGTTGCCTTGGCCACGGCCTGCCCCACCCTCAGCTGCGCCTCAGCCTGCCATCTGGCACCCACCGAGCGCCGTAGATTTCCGCCAGCCTCCGCGGCTGGGGCCCACGGCCGCCTCCTGCGGCGCCACCGGCTGCTTCCCGCACGCGCACGCCATGGATTCCCAGCCCCAACGCCCACCCCGCCGCTACACCATTCATCTGCTGCTCCTCGGCGGCCATCAGCAGCTCATCCATTTCGCCACCCTCGAGGCGTTCCAGCAGTGGTACGGCGGCGTGCTCAACGGCGGCAGCGGCGATGCCTTCGTCAATGTGCCGATCAACGACCTCGAAGGCGAATACCTGGTGCTGCGCCCCAGCTCCGTGGTCGGCATCCGCATCGTGCCGGAATTCGCCTCCCGATGACCCCACCGGCTGTTGTGCCTCAGGCGCCCGGGGCCGCTTGAGCAGGCTGGAGCTGATCTGGGGGGAGGCGTTCTTCGCCGGCGCCATGGCCCAGCTGCTCGCCCAGCTCAGCCGCCTGCCAGCCGTGGTGCTGCTGCTGGGGGTGGGTCTGTTGATCGGCAGGGCCGGCTTCGACATCGTCGACACCGAGTCGCTCGGGCCGGTGCTCGAACCGTTGGTGAGCCTGTTGGTGGGCCTGATCCTGTTCGATGGCGGCCTCAATCTCAGGTTGGCCGGCCGCGACCTGAAACGCACTGTCGTGCAGGTGGTGCTGGTGCGGGCCGTGCTGGGCTTCCTGGCGGCGGTGCTGCTGGCCCATCTGCTGGCCGGACTGGCCTGGCCGCTGGCCCTGGTGTTCGGCGCGATTGCGCTCGCCACCGGCCCCACGGTGGTCACCCCGATGGTGCAGCAGATGCGCCTGCGGCCCTCCCTGGCCAATGTGCTCGAAGCCGAAGGGCTCGCGCTCGAACCGCTCGGGGCGGTGCTGGCGCTGTTGCTGCTGCAGCTTGCCATCGGTGATCTCGGCAGCTGGCAGGAGGTGGCCGGCCGCCTGGTGCTGCGGCTGGGCGGCGGCGTGCTGATCGGCAGCCTGGCGGGCTGGTTGCTCTCCGAGCTGTTGCGCCGCCTGCTGCAGGGCTCCGAGCGGCTGGATGCCCTGGCGCTGCAGCTCAGCCTCGGCGTGCTGTTCCTGTTGGTGGGTGGCTGCGAAACCCTGCTGCCCGAATCCGGCTTGCCGGCCGCGGTGAGTGCCGGGGTGGTGGTGGGGCTGCGGCTGAAGAGCGGGGCCAGCCAGCTCGATGACCTGATCCGGCAACTCGCCTTGCTGGCCATCACCGTGTTGTTTCCGCTGCTGGCCGCCGATCTCTCCTGGTCGGAGCTGAGCCCGCTGGGCTTCGGTGGTGTGGCCTGCGTGCTGGTGCTGATGCTCTGCCGCTGGCCGGTGATTCAGGTGGCGGGCCTGGGCCTGCCCGGGCTTGGCTGGCGCGAAAAGCTGATGCTCAGCTGGATTGCTCCGCGCGGCATCGTCACCGCCGCCGTGGCCAGCCTGTTCGCCCTGCGCCTCGACGAGGCGGATGTGCCAGGTGGCGGTGCCCTCAAGGGCCTGGTCTTTCTCACGATCCTGCTCACCGTGGGCTTGCAGGGGTTCACCGCCGCTCCCCTGGCGCGCCGGCTGGGCCTGGTGGAACCCCCCGCCGCTGAGGTTGAGGGCAGCAGCTGAGGGCAGCGCCAGGCTCAGAGGCAGCGCTGTAGCCGGGCGATCGCCTCGCCGCTGGGCTGAAGCAGCAGCAGGGTGGCCACAAGATCTGGGCCCTGCAGGCTGCCGAGCAGGGCCGCCCGCAGACTCTTCATCACCACTCCCTTCTTCATGCCCGCCGTCTTGGCGGCCTCCCCCAGCAGCGCCCGGGCCTGATCGGCAGCAAGGCTGTTACTGGCAGGCAGGCTGTTGCCGGCAGGCTGGCCGGGATCTGCCTGCTCCAGTGCCTGAAGCACCGCCGCCAGGGCTGGCTTGGCCCCTTCGCTCTCGATCTGCAGGCGGGCTTCATCGTTGAGGCTGGGCCGCTCGAAGAAGGGCCGTGCCTGCTCCACGCCGTCTTGCAGTGTCACCAGGGAGGGGCCCAGCAGAGCGGTCAGCTCCAGCTCCCAAGTGACGTCCCCTGACGGGGAGCTCCAGCCCTGGGCCTGCCAACGCGGCGCCAGCAGGGCCAGCAGTTGTTCGGCTGGCAGGCCATGCAGCACCTGGGCATTCAGCCAGTTGAGTTTGTCCCAGTCGAAGCGGGCACCGGCGCGGTTGACCCGCTCAAAGCTGAACACCGCTGCCGCCTCGGCCAGGCAGAAGCGTTCGCCCATGCCCTCCGGCGGCGACCAGCCCAGCAGGGTCATGTAGTTGGCCAGGGCGTCGGCGGTGTAGCCCAGGTCGCGGAAGTCGCTGAGCGAGGTGACCCCATCGCGCTTTGAGAGCTTGCGCCCTTCGCCATTGAGGATCAGCGGCGTGTGGGCGAACACCGGCGCAGGCAGCCCCAGCGCGCCATAAAGCAGCAATTGCTTGGCGGTGTTGGCGATGTGGTCTTCGCCGCGGATCACATGGCTGATCGCCATGGCCGCGTCGTCGACCACCACCACCAGGTTGTAGAGGGGGTCGCCGATGGCAGCGGCGGCGGCGCGCCGGGCGATCACCATGTCGCCGCCCAGATCGCTGCCGCTCCAGCGCATCTCCCCCCGCACCAGATCGTTCCACACGATCGTGGCGCCGTCATCGATGCGGAAGCGGACCACCGCCTCACGGCCTTCAGCAAGGAAGGCCTGCTCCTGCTCGGCGCTGAGGTTGCGGTGACGGTTGTCGTAGCGGGGGGCCTCCTTGGCGGCGGCCTGGGCCTCGCGCATCTCGGCGAGCTCCGCCTCGCTGGCATAGCAGCGATAAGCGTGACCACTGGCAAGCAACTGCTGGATCGCGGCACGATGCGCCTCGATGCGCTCGCTCTGGATCACCGGCGGCTCGTCCCATTCCAGGCCCAGCCAGCGCAGGCCGTCGAGGATGTTGGCGGTGTATTCAGGCTTGGAGCGCTCGCGATCCGTGTCTTCGATGCGGATCAGGAACGCCCCACCCAGGTGGCGGGCGAACAGCCAGTTGAACACCGCCGTGCGAGCGGTGCCGATATGAAGCGTGCCGGTAGGGCTGGGAGCCAGGCGAACCCTCACCGTCAATGCGTTCACTCCTGGAGGATGGGATGGATTGAAAACGGGACTGACGGGGCTCGAACCCGCAACTTCCGCCGTGACAGGGCGGTGCTCTAACCGATTGAACTACAGTCCCAGTTCATCCGTACTGGTGGCTCGGCTTGGCCGGGCTCCCGTGCGGGTTGCGCTGTCGCGTCGGCGACTTTGGCAGTATCAGTTGCCGCCGGTCCCGTCGTCAACCAGGCGGTGCAACGGCAGGCGCCAGCCGGTGCAGCTCCGCCACCATCGCGGTGATGGAGGCAGGATTCGCAGGCTTCTGGCTGCTGCTGAGCAGCTCCCGGCCCAGCACGGAACAGCCGAGATGGGCGAACTGAAGGCGCATGGCACTCAACACCTTCTGGCCGCCGCCACCGCTGTGGCTGGACAGGGCCACGGGTAGACCGCTGAACAGCTCACGAAAATCCGCACTGCCCCGCGACAGCCAGGCCAGTGCGTTGTTGAGCGTGGGTGGCAGGGAGCCGTTGTATTCGGGCGCGCACACCCAGAGACGCCCTAAGGCGCGCAGCTGGTGGGCCAGTTCCTCCACGCCGGGGTGGCCACCGCCGCCAGCTGCCTCGGCCGCAGGGGTGTAAAGCGGCAGGCCGAGGGCCACCAGGTCCAGCACATGACAAACGTGGCCCTGAAGCTGAGCTTCCTGGGCCACGCGCGCAGCAAGAGTGAGATTGTGGCCATTGCTGGCCGCAAGAATCAGCATGAGGGGCTGTGCCCTCAGGGGCGAAAGCCAGCCGGTTCAATCAGGCGCACCTGGTTGCCCCGGGCGGTGAATTCCCGACCTTGATCGCTCTGAACCACCACACGGCCACCGGATTTGACCCGGATCACCCGGGCCCGGACCCAGCCAAGTGCGGCCGACTCCAGAACCTTGACCACATCACCGGGTTGTAGATCCAACTCCATATCCGGAACCAGAAAAGTGCAGGAAGGGCCATCGAGCGCGCCGTGGAGGACTTGAACCCCCGACATCAGGTTTTGGAGACCTGCGTTCTA
>CALFOF010000026.1 GCA_937919075.1 uncultured Cyanobium sp.
GGCAGGCATCGGCGCTGGCCAGCACCGTGCGCAGCTGCTCGAAGGGCAGGAAACCCCGGTACAGGCCCGAGGCCTCGGCGGCTGCGATCCGCTCCGCTGGCCAGTCGGGACGTTTTCCGTAGATCACCAGTTCCCAGCGGGGGTGGCCTTCGAGGGCGGCGGCCAGCTCCTGCAGCATACGGCCATAGGAGCCGAAGGCCGTTCCCGTGTACACCAGCTGGCGCTTCCCCGGCTGGGGAGCAGGGCTCTCCGGTGCGGCAAGCCACGTCATGGGGGCACCGGCCTCGCCGCTGCCGATCGGATACAGCACATGGCTGTTGGGGTGCGGGCCGAGGAACTCCCGCATGCCCTCGCTTGTGCAGAAAGCGAGGGCCGCCTCGCGGTAGAGGCGGCGAAAGCGACGCTCCAGCAGAGGCACTAACGGCCGGAACGGGGTTTCCTGGGGGTAATAGAACTGGCCCCGGGGCCACCAGTCCTGGAAGTTGACGATCAACGGCAACCCCAGCCGCCGTGCCAACAGGCGGGCGTTGTCGCTCAGGGTAAGGTCGGCCACCGTGAAGATGGCATCAGGCCGGTACTGCCGCGCGGCGGCCAGCAGATCCGGCGGCAGCCGGTGGGCCAAGGCGATGATCTCGGCGTTGTGCACGGCGCGCCAGAAGCGGGTTCGGCCGATCCGCCGCCACCAGGCAGGTGCCTTCAGGGTGAGCTGGGGAACACCGGGTTCCTCGAAGGCTTCGCTGGTGGCAACGAACAGGTCCATGTCGTCGTGCTCGAGGAAGTGGCGACGCATGGCCAGGGTGGCGCCGCTGATTCGGCTCGGGGCCGTGCGGGCCAGGTAGAAGAGGCGCGGACGGGCGCTCATGGTGTGGCCTCCACGGCACCGCGCAGGCCTCGAAGCACGTCTTCGGCATAGGCGTTCGCGTGGAAGGGCGCTGCGCCATCGGAGCGCAGAAAGGCCTGGCCCGCGTCGCGGCAGGCCCGCCAGCGGGCTTCATCCCAGCGCAGCAGATCGCGCAGCAGCTCCCGGTCGCTGGAGTAGTCGTCGCGGAAAACGGCACATGAGGCCGGAATCCAGCGCCGCAAGTGGCGGTCGCCATGGCAAAGGGGGACGGTGCCGGCGGCGAGCGCATCAAAGACTTTTTCGGAAATATAGCCTTCACTGCCAGCAAAGTTTTCATAGCAAAAGGCGAAGCGGTAGTGGCTCAGGGAGTGCAATTTGTCATCGTTTAGAGGGCCACGCCACTGGCGCCAAGGGCTCTCGGGGAAGAAGCGATGGAACCAGCCGCTGCGCAGCGGCTCCCAACCCTGCCCATAAAGGTCAAAGTCGGCGATGTCAAGGCCTTCCGCCGCCCGAGCGAAGCGTCGCCGCAGGTGATAGCGGCTGCCCAGGCTCACCTGCAGCTGGCGCCGCAGTGGCAATGACCAGCCTCCGTTTCGGATCGTCCGCCCTTGATCAAACACGTTCAAGGGGCGCGACGCGCGCAGCAATCCGCTGTTGACGTTGCTGTTCACAAGGATCGCGAAGCGCCGCTGCGTGAAAGGGATATCGGCGGGAGCCGGATTGGGCACAAAGGCACAGCCTGCCGGTAGACGGTGATACTTCATTGGATCACCTTTCAGCCTCTTAAGGGTGAAGACCCGATCAAAGAGTTGGTGATTGGAGCGTACTGCTGCGTGAGGCTGAACCACCGGTGATTCGCTGGCGATCAGCACCAAGAGGGGGCGAGGATACCGTTGGCGTATCTGTTCCACCGCTGCTCGGTGGGTGGGTAGATTGACAAACAGAATGATATCTGACTGCTCCATTGGCACCCTGTCGGCGGTGCCCAGTTCAATCCCTTGAGCGCGGGCTTGCTCACGAAGAGCGACCATCGCCTCGCACCAGCCAGAGTTGAGAATCCAGCTGCGATCGAAAATAATGTTGTCTTGGTAGTTCTGATCACCCGGAAACACCGATACCGACATTTTCGGGGCCGCCAGAGGCTGCTGATCCACAGAACTCAGCCCTTGGCGATCTGCTGCGACGTAAGGCGGCCGGGGCGGGGTCATGGTTCAGGAAGGCAGGCTGCGAAACCAACCACCATCGAGCTGGAGAGCATCACGGTAAAACTGGTGGCGCATGAAGCGCACATAGTGACATGAATAATAGCCTTTCTGCCAAGCCCACCTTCGCCGCCAGTGGAAGGCATCCGAGAAGAATGTCAGGCAAACATGATCAGGCAACCACCTTCCCTCACGACAGCTTAATATTCCCAGTATTATCTGCTCATTAAATTCCTCCTGGAAGTCTTCCGTCGCATGCAGAAGAAACTCCGGCAACAGAGCTGAAATCGTAAGATCTGAGTCACTCCAGACACAGCCAGTATTCGGTCCTGGAATTTCAAGAAGTTCGGGTGCGAATGATGCGGCAAAATAGTGATTTGTGGAATTGTGAGATTCGCGTCCTACCGTAATGGGGCATCCACTCAGCTCGGCAGCAATGGTAGGAGCGGGGTCATTGAACCAGAGGATGTCTGAATCCGCGAACAGCTGGGGCCCTGCCGCCGAGCGAACGAGGATGAAGGCCAACTTCAATCCCAACGGCGAGGCTGTTGCCAAGGCGCGCAGATTGGCTTCAATGGGTTTTCCTGCTATTGCGGCCCCATACCTCCGCCGCAGAGAACACCTTGATGGGAGCTGGCCAGAAGCCGAGGCAACGTTCAATGCACCCTTCTTCCAATGA
>CALFOF010000027.1 GCA_937919075.1 uncultured Cyanobium sp.
GCGCAGGGTGAGTTCGGTGATCAGGCCGAGCGCCCCCCAGCTGCCCGTGAACAGGCGCATCAGGTCGTAGCCGGCCACGTTCTTCACCACCCGCCCCCCGGCGTGGGCGGCCACACCATCGGCGCGCAGCAGGCCGATGCCGATCACCTGATCGCGCACGCCCAGGTAGCGCTGGCGCAAACCACCACCGAGCCCCCGTGCCACCAGCCCGCCCACGCTGCCGGCGTTTTCGCCATTGGCGCCCGTGCCCCAGGGCCAGTCGACGGCCAGCCACTGGTTGCGCGCCCGCAGGGCCTCCTGCAGCTCACGCAGCGGCAGCCCCGCCTCCACGGTCACGGTGAAATCGCCGCTGGCGTGGTCGAGCAGGCGGTTCAGGCGCGCCACGCTCAGCACCGTGTCGGTGTGCTGCACTGGCGGCCCCCAACCCAGGCGGCTGCCACTGCCGGCAGGCAGCCACGGCGTACCGGCGGCGTGCAGCTGCCGCACGAGGTCGGGCAGCTCGTGGGTCGCGGGAGTGATCACGGCACGATGGTGCCATGGCCGCCCCGCCCCCCCACCTCGCGCCCCCGTTGAAGGTGATCGTCTTCGACGACGATCCCACCGGCTCGCAGACGGTGCATGGCTGCCTGCTGCTGCTCCGCTGGGATCCAGGCACCCTGCTGCGCGCCCTGCGCGACCCGTCGCCGCTGCTGTTCCTGCTCACCGACACCCGTGCTCTGGAGCCGGAGCCGGCGGCCGATCGGGTGCGGCAGATCTGCCGGGCACTGCGGCCGGCGCTGGCGGCGGCCGGCATCGAGCGCTGGCTGGTGGTGAGCCGCGGCGACTCCACCCTGCGGGGGCACACGCCGCTGGAGGCAGAGGTGATCGCGGCGGAGCTGGGCCCCTTCGACGCCACCCTGCTGGTGCCCGCCTTCCTGGAGGGCGGACGCACCACGGTGGCGGGCTGTCATCTGCTGCATGGCGAGCCGGTGCATCGCACGCCCTTCGCCCGTGATCGCCGCTTCGGCTACGGCACAAGCGTGCTGCGCGACTGGCTGGCCGAGAAAAGCGGCGGGCGGCTGCTGGCCCAGGCGGTGCAGCAGATCGGCCTGGCTGAACTGGTGCCCACCGGCCGTGAGGCGTTGATCCAGAGGCTGCGGGGGTTGTCGGGCAATCCCTGGCTGGTGGTGGATGCGGAGCGTGCGGAGCAGTTGCAAGTGCTGGGGGACGCGGTGCGCGCCGCCGTGCAGCCGGCGGCGGGGCAACGGCCGCAGCGGCTGCTGTTCCAGTCGGCCGCCAGCCTGCTGAACGCCCTGGTGGACGTGCCGCCGCAGCCCCTGAGCCCGGCGGCCCTGGCCGGCCTGCGCCGGCGCCCGGCCACGGGCCCTCTGCCGGGGCTGGTGCTGGTGGGATCGCACGTGCCGCTGGCCGATGCCCAGCTGGAGCGGTTGCTGGCGGCGCCGGGTTGTGGGGGCGTGGAGATCCCGGTGGCCCGCGTGGCGCGGGCGCTGGAGGGCCCCCTCCCCGACCGCCTGCTGCCCTCGCTGGAAGCGGCCTGGCTGGCGCAGCTGCGCGCCGTGCTGGCCAGCGGCCGCACCCCGGTGTTGTTCACCAGCCGGGGGGAGCTGGTCTGCCGCCATGCCGAGGAGCGGCGGGCGCTGGGCCTGGCCCTGGCGGCGGCGATGGCGCGGCTGGGGGGCACGCTGGCGCCGCAGCTGGGATACCTGATCAGCAAGGGGGGCATCACCAGCCAGACCCTGCTGGCCGATGGGCTGGGCCTTCGCCAGGTGCGGCTGGAGGGTCAGCTGCTGCCCGGGCTGTCGATGCTGCGCACAGGTGCGGAGCACGAAACCGCGCCGTTGCTGCCGCTGCTCACCTTTCCCGGCAATCTGGGCCAGGCGGACACGCTGCGGCAGGCCTGGGAGCAGATGGAGCAGTGATTGTCTGCACCACCAGGCGGGTGGCTGGGCGAAACAGCACGCCCACGTCATTGGCGGTGCCGTAGGCGCCGCAGGTGGTGTTGCCCAGCAGCCAGGTGGTCAGCTGTTGCCGATCGAGCGGGCGAAGGCGGTCATGCCGGCGCCCACCCGTTGCTCGCCCAGGGTGTCGATCAGCAGGGTGAAGTCGCTGGGGTGGAACGGCCGGATCGATGATGTGGAAGTGAGCGTCGAAGCGGTGGTGAGGCATCGCGCTCCGCGCGGTGTTGGTGCCTGGCGTTCCGCAGCTCCGTTCCTTTGTTCTGGCCGCTCAAGCCGGCTGTTCTGGCCGTTCAAGCCGGCCGGTCGGATTCGCCCTCCAGGCTCATGGCCAGCAGTTGCACCGGATGCAGCACCGGCAGCGGCCGCGCTGCGCTCTCCATGTGCTGGCGGATCTGCAGCGTGCAGCCCACGTTGGCGCTCACGGCCAGGTCGGCGCCGGTGCCGCTCAGGTCGGTGGCTTTGAGGCGGCCCAGCTCGGCGGCTTCCACGGGTTGCACCAGGTTGTAGATGCCGGCGCTGCCGCAGCACACCCCCGCTTCAGTGGCCTCCAGCAACTGCAGGTGAGGGATCTGGCGCAGCAGTGCCCGGGGCTGTTCGCGCAGCCCCTGGCCGTGCAGCATGTGGCAGGCATCGTGATACGCGAGCCGCAGCGGTCGCTCGGCGCTGGCTCGGCTGCCATCGCCGAGGCGCAGTGGTTGCAGCCGCTGGCGCACCGCCTCGCTCAGGCCCACCCGCTGCAGGAATTCCTGTATGTCTGCCACCCGGCCGCCGAAAGCGCTGCCGCGCGCGGCCCAGGCCGGATCGCCGGCCAGCAGGCGGCCGTAGGCCTTGAGCGTGTGGCCGCAGCCGGAGGCCGCCACCAGCACCGCATCGAGCGGTTCGGCGCCCGCCGGCTTGCCCGGGCCGATCACGGCGTCGAAGGCGTCGATCAAGGCCCCGGCCAGGGCGTGGGTCTGGGCTTCCTCGCCCTGGTGGTGGGTCACGGCGCCGCAGCAGCCCTGGGCCGGTGGGATCACCACCTCGATGCCGTTGGCGCTCAGCACCTGCACCGCCGCCCGGTTCACGGCCGGCTCGAACAAACGCTGCACGCAACCCAGCACCAGCCCCACGCGGTAGCGCCGCTCGCCCTGCGCCGGGACCACCAGCTGCAGCGGATCACAGAACGACTCCTCCGCCAGTGGCGGCAGCAGCCGCTCCATCGCCGCCAGCCCGGGCCCGAACAGGCGGGTGAGGCCGCTGCGCCGGGCCAGCCGCTGCAGCGGTGTGCCGGCGTAGAGCCGCAGCGGCTGCAGCACGGCCCGCAGCCGCTGCGGGTAGGGGAGCAGCTGGAACAGCAGCCTGCGGAAGGCCCATTGGCCGCTGCTGCGAAGCTCCGGGGCGTTGAGCTTCGGGCGGGTGGCCTCGATCAGTTCGTCGTAGCGGACACCGGCCGGACAGGCGCTCACGCAGGCGAGGCAGCCCAGGCAGGAATCGAAGTGGCTGGCCACGGTGGCATCCAGCTCCAGCTCACCGGCGTCGATCGCCTTGAGCATGTGGATGCGCCCCCGTGGTGAATCCATCTCCGTGCCCAGCACCCGGTAGCTGGCGCAGGTGGGCAGGCAGAAG
>CALFOF010000028.1 GCA_937919075.1 uncultured Cyanobium sp.
CACCCCCAGCCACTGCACCGGTGTAGGCACCTCGGCCAGGAACACCACCCCGCCGAGCATCGCCACGGCCGGGCCGCCGGCATCGAGGGTGAGGGTGCGGCGAGTGCCGAGACGGCGCAGGGCCGCGAGATAAAGGCTGTCGCCCAGGGAAATCCCCACCACCCCGCTCAGCACCAGCAACGCCAGCGGCAGGGGCGCCACCCGCCAGGGGCTCAGCAGCACGAGCGGCAGCAGCGTCGCCACAGCCAGCAGGTTCTTCACCAGGTTGAGCTGGGCGGCGCTCAGCGAGGTGGGCAGCTGCCGCCAGAGGCTGCTGGAGACCGTCCAGCAGAAGGCTGCAGCGAGGGCGGCCAGAACTCCCGTGATGGCCACCGGCAGCAGTCAAGGTGGAGGGATTGCGATCATCGCTATAGCCGTCCTCCCGCCGTGACCGTTCCGATTGCCGATGCCATCAGCTTTTTCCGACTGAGTTGCGGGCGCTGGCGTTCCCAGCGCACCAGCCATCACCTGCTGCATCGCCGCGCCGAGGGGGGCGGCTCGCTGATCCAGGTGGTGGAGGTGAGCGCCGACGATCCGCGGCTGGTGGCGATCGCCGAGCTGCACGGCCAGGAGCCCGGCGCCCTGGTGGGTGGCTGCCAGGTGCGCTGGAGCGGCTCAATGGACTGGGACAAGGCCGGCGAGGAGCACCAGGGGGAATCGGTGTTCGGCCTGATCCCCACCGATGCCCACGGGCGCGAGGGCCTGCTGCTGCGCGACCGCGGCTATGCCGAAACCGCCCCGGTGGCCGGGCGGTTCTGCATGGATGAGCGCGATGGCCTGTTGCTCACCACCGCCTACGAAACGATGAGCTCCCTTGAGCGGTTCTGGTTCCCCAGCCCGGACCTGCGCCTGCGTACCAGCACGGTGGAGGGGCTCTCGAACACGGCGTCGTTCTGCATGGAAACGCGCTGCCGCGATGACGAGGCCGCGGGCAGCGAGGCCGCTGGGGGCGAAGCGGCGCCGGCGGGGGCAGGGGCTGACGCAAGGGTCGGGGAGGCTGAAACCGCCCGTGACAGCAGGGTGCTGTCCGCCTTTGGCTGGTGAGCCGCCGGTGTCGCAAACGTTACGGACTGTGAGCCCTGCCCCCTCCCTGACGGGGTCTGCCGGGGCTCACTTCTACGATCCACAGCGACGGATGACGATGCTCGTGTGGCAATTCCGCTTCTGAAGTACGCGCCCATCACCCAGAACTCCCGGGTGAAGGCCTTCCGCGTGGGTTCCGACGAGGACCCGAAGGCCGTCGCCCTCGACAAGGCGATCGACCGCGAAGACCAGAACTTCGTGATTGAGTCGGCTTACCGCCAGATCTTCTTCCACGCCTTCAAGGTTGACCGCGACACGATTCTCGAGTCGCAGCTGCGCGACGGACAGATCACTGTGCGTGATTTCATCCGCGCACTTTGCCTCTCTGACACCTTCACCCGCAGCTTCTACAACCTCAACAACAACTACCGGGTGGCTCGCCACCTCGTAGAAAAGCTGTTGGGCCGCCAGGTGTATGGCAAGGCCGAGGAAATCGCCTGGTCCGCCGTCATCATGACCAAAGGCGTGGCCGGTGCTGTCGACAAGATTCTCGACAGCGACGAATACCTCGAGAACTTCGGCTACGACACGGTTCCTTATCACCGGAACCGGGTGGTGGGCTCCCGCGAAGTGGGCGAAACCCCCTTCAACATCACCACCCCCCGTTACGACGCCTATCACCGGGGCATCCTGGGCTTCCCCCAGATCATCTACACGGGTACCAAGCGCTCCCTGCCCGAACGGGCTCGCCAGCGCCGTGGTGGTTATCCCGAGGATTACCTCCCCTGGGTGCGCACCCTGCCGGCTCTGCGCACGGGTGCTGCATCTTCCGGCAACGCCGGCATGGATTACCTCTCCAAGGTTCCTTATCGCAGCATCGGACGCTGAACAAACCGGCGGGAACCTTGCTTCCCGCCTCCTGGTTCCCACAACAGCGAACGGCGGTCCCCCGCCGTTTTTTTCATGTCCAGCACCACTGGGCGGACACAGAGGCCGTCAGAGCTTGCTGACGCAGCGGCGGCGAACCCCGTCAAAAACGGGGATCTACCCCCAGACTGATCCCAAACAAAAACTGGAG
>CALFOF010000029.1 GCA_937919075.1 uncultured Cyanobium sp.
GAGTGTTTCCGCCACCTGCTCCGCATCGGGCTTCTGCTCGAACGTCTCCACCAGGCGGTGGCCATCGGGGTCGTTGCGGTAGAGCTCCCACGGGCCGGGGAAACAGCGGCGCAGGGCACCTTCAGACAGGGGCAGCAAGGCGTAGGCACTGCGCCAGGTGGAAAGGAAGCCACGCCGCCGCTCCCGCGCCACGCTGCCGATGCCCACGGCCGCATCTTCAAGGTTGCCGTTGAGCAGCACCACGCTGCCGCGATGGTTCAGGCAGAGCCGCTCGACGGCGTCGTAATCGAACGGGCCGGGCGCCACCAGTACCAGCAACGGCAGCTCGGTTGCGCCATCGCCCTGCGGTTCACTGGCAGGGCTCTGCGAGGCGCTGGGATCACCTGGTGGCGTGCTGGCGGCGGCGTTCAGCCGTTCCTGGTCCTTCAGGCTGCCGGTGCGGGCGGCCAGGTCGGGGGCATCGCGCTGGGCCAGGGCGGTGGCACCCGCATCGGGAAACATCAGCCGAAACTCCCGCTCCTGCGCCTGCAGAGCCTGGCCGAGCCGCAGCACCAACGGCAGCAGACGCAGCCCTTCAAAGCGGAACTCCAGGGTCCAGCGGCCTGAGGCGCTGTCGGCCAGGGCGGCGAGCAAGCCCTCCATGGCCTGGGCTTCGGCGCTGAGCAGATCGGAGGGAAGCACGCTGGATTGGTGGCGGGCGCGCCGACCCTACTCAGGCCACTCCGCCCTCCCGTTCGAGCCGCTGCCGTGTGCGTGCCTCCAGGGAGTTGCTGGCCAGGGTCACCAGATCATCCAGCGAGCGGCTGTTGAGCAAGGCGTCCACCCGGGCCCGCAGCGCCGCATTCGGGCAATCATCGGGCTGCTGGCAGCCGTTGGTGCATTCCACGGCGCAGTTGACAGCCGGATCCGCAGGGGCCGCAGGCTGATCGTCTGCGGCGCCCACAGCAGTGACGTTGTCGCTGGGGGTCATGCCGTCGCTGCGTTCTTCGGGGGCCTCAGCTGCACCGGTTGCGTCGGGCGGGAGCTCACCGAACAGCTCCGGTGCCAGCACGCCGTCGAACACCGGCTCCGCCGGACCGCTCATGAACAGGTGGTCTGAGCTGGTGTCCCAGTCGATCCAGAGCGTGCCGCCGGGCAGATCCACCCGGGCCGAGCGCTCGCACAGGCCGAGGCGATGGCTGGCCACCAGTGCGGCGCAGGCGCCGGTGCCGCAGGCGAGGGTGGGCCCGGCCCCCCGCTCCCAGACCCGCATCACCAGGTGGCTGGGGCTGAGCGCCTCCACGAAGTGCACGTTGGTGCGGGCGGGGAAGGCCGGGTGGTTTTCCAGCAGCGGGCCGAGCCGTTCGAGATCGACGTCCTGCACCGCTGTCACCGGCAGCACCACATGGGGGTTGCCCATGCCGGCGGCGGCCACCGCGAAGCGTTCGCCTGCCACGTTCAGTTCCCCCTGGGGCAGGCCGGCAGGGCCTATCTCCAGGGTGGTGGGCACCTGCTCCGGCACCAGGAACGGCGCGCCCATGTCGACGCGCACGGAACCATCGGCCAGCAGCTCCGGCACGATCGGGCCGGCCAGGGTTTCCACCACCCAGCGGCGGCCCGGTGCATCCCCGTCGCTGTCGGCCAGGAAGCGGGCCAGGCAACGGATGCCGTTGCCGCACATCTCGGGCTCGGTGCCATCGGCGTTGAAGATGCGCATGCGCAGCTCGCCGTCGTGTTCGGGCGGGAGCGCCAGAATCACTCCGTCTCCGCCCACGCCGAAGCGGCGATCGCAAAGGAAGCTCACCCGTTCGGGGGTGAGATCGAAGCAGAAATCAGCGGTGGTGGCGTTGCGGCCGTCGAGCAACAGAAAATCGTTGCCCAATCCCTGATACTTGCTGAACGCCAGCATTTCGTTGTCCCGGCAGGCCTGCTTCCGATCTTATGGAGATCACCACCCTCGATCCGAGCCTTCCGGGCGTGCGACAGCTGCAGCATTGGATCCGCGGCCGCAACCAGTTGGAGCTGTTGCTGGTGGATTCCGTGCAGGTCACCGGCTCCCTGCTCTGGCAAGACCCGGAGTTCCTGGCGCTGCGCGGCGAACACGACGGTGACCCAGTTCTGATCAACCGCCGCATGGTGGTGTCGATCCGCACCACCTCCTGAGCCAGGAGCACCGGAAACGGCTGAGACCAGGACCGCCGGAAACGGCTGTGGCACGATCGGGCATGAGAGTGAACGGCTGAACCCTGCGGCCGCCGCCAAGTCCGTCGTGCCCGAGAAGCTCGTGTCCGAGAAGGTCAACGCCGAGACCATCCCCGCTGCCGGCCGCGCTGACGCTCCCGAGGCGCTCCGCTACCAGCCCGCCGCGATCGAGAGCCGCTGGCAGGCCCGCTGGCAGGCCGAGGGGCTGGATGCCACGCCGGAACCCAGCCCGCCGCCTGCCGGCGACACCACGGCGACGGACCAGACCTTCTACGCCCTCTCGATGTTCCCCTATCCCTCGGGGAACCTGCACATGGGCCATGTGCGCAACTATGTGATCACCGATGTGATCGCCCGCGTGCAGCGCCAGCGGGGCCGCAAGGTGCTGCATCCGATGGGCTGGGATGCCTTCGGTCTGCCGGCCGAGAACGCTGCGATCGAACGGGGCATCGACCCCGGCGACTGGACTGACCGCAACATCGCCCAGATGCGTCAGCAGTTGCAACGCCTCGGCCTGTCGATCGACTGGAGCCGCGAGCTGGCCACCTGCCACACCGATTACTACCGCTGGACCCAGTGGTTGTTTCTGCAGTTCCTCGATGCCGGCCTGGCCTACCGCAAGGAGGCCACGGTCAACTGGGATCCGGTCGATCAGACGGTGCTCGCCAATGAGCAGGTGGACGGGGACGGCCGTTCGTGGCGTTCCGGCGCGCGGGTGGAGAAGCGGCAGCTGCGGCAGTGGTTTCTGCGCATCACGGCGTACGCCGATGCTCTGCTCGACGACCTGCCGAAGCTGCAGGGGTGGCCGGAGCGGGTGCGCACCATGCAGGCCAACTGGATCGGCCGATCGGTGGGGGCTGAGCTGGAGTTTCCGGTGCTGGCGCCGGACGGCACCGGCCAGGACAGCGCCATCACCGTGTTCACCACCCGTCCGGACACGGTCTATGGGGTGAGCTATCTGGTGCTGGCGCCGGAGCATCCGCTGGTGGCCACGCTCACGGCGCCCGAGCAGGAGGACGCGGTGCGTGCCTTCTGCGAGCGGGTGGGGCTGCAGAGCGAGCAGGAGCGGCTCGCCGACGACCGGCCCAAGCGGGGCATGTCGCTCGGCCGCTCGGTGCGCCACCCGTTCACCGGGGAGGCGATTCCGCTCTGGATCGCCGATTACGTGCTGGCCGATTACGGCACCGGCGCGGTGATGGGTGTACCGGCCCACGACCCACGCGATTTCGTTTTCGCCCGCCAGTACGAACTGCCGGTGCGGCGGGTGATCGTGCCGGAGGGTGCCGATGAACACGACTGGGACGGCACCGCCTGGACGGAACCCGGTGTGCTGATCCATTCCGGACCTTTTGACGGGCAGCCCTCGGGGCCGGCGAAAGCGGCGATTGTGGCCCACGCCGAAGCGCAGGGCTGGGGCCGCGCCCGCGTGCAGTTCCGCCTGCGCGACTGGCTGATCTCGCGGCAGCGCTACTGGGGCTGCCCGATTCCGGTGGTGCACTGCGACCATTGCGGCGTGGTGCCGGTGCCGGCCGAGCAGTTGCCGGTGGAGCTGCCCCGCGGCGTGGCCTTCAGCGGCAAGGGCGCGTCGCCGCTGGCCCAGCTGCACGACTGGGTGAACGTGGACTGCCCCAGTTGCGGCCGCCCCGCCCGGCGCGAGACCGACACGATGGACACCTTCATGTGTTCCTCGTGGTATTTCCTGCGCTTCAGTGATCCCCACAACGAGGCACTGCCGTTCGCCAAGGTGATCGCCGACCAGTGGCTGCCGGTGAACCAGTACGTGGGCGGGATCGAGCACGCGATTCTGCACCTGCTCTATTCCCGTTTCTTCACCAAGGTGCTGCGTGACCGGGGCCTGCTCGGCTTTGATGAACCCTTCCAGCGCCTGCTCACCCAGGGCATGGTGCAGAGCCTCACCTACAAAAATCCCCACACCGGCAAATACATCGCTCCGGCCGATGTGGCGGATGCCAATGATCCTCGCGATCCGATCACTGGCGAGCGGCTGGACGTGTTCTTCGAGAAGATGTCGAAGTCGAAGCACAACGGCGTGGATCCTGCCGCCGTGATCGATCGCTACGGCGCCGACACCGCCCGCATGTTCATCCTGTTCAAAGCGCCGCCGGAAAAGGATCTGGAGTGGGACGCCGCCGATGTGGAAGGTCAGTTCCGCTTTCTGCAGCGGGTGTGGCGGCAGGTGCAGGGCGCCCGCAGCCGCGGCGTGTCGATGGCCGCCCCAGCCCAGCGCGAGCTGCCGGTCGCCATGGCGGAGGCCTCTGGCAGCGACCGGGAACTGCGCCGCTGCGTGCATGCGGCGATCGCCGCGATCAGCGATGACCTCGCCGACGGGCGGTATCAGTTCAACACTGCCGTGTCGGAGCTGATGAAGCTCAGCAATGCCATGGGCAGCCACCTGGAGGCCGCCTCTGCGGCGGTGGCCGAAGAGGCGGTACGCACCCTGCTGGTGCTGCTGGCTCCCTTCGCCCCTCACCTGGCGGAAGAATTGTGGGAGCACCTGGGCGGCGCCGGCAGTGTGCACCGCCAGCGCTGGCCTGAACTGGATCCGGCCGCCCTGGTGCAGGACACCATCGCGCTGGTGATTCAGGTGAAGGGGAAGGTGCGCGGCAGCCTGGATGTGCCCGCTGACGCGGATGCCGCCACCCTGGAGCGCCTGGCCCTCGACAG
>CALFOF010000030.1 GCA_937919075.1 uncultured Cyanobium sp.
GCCATCGAGCGCAGCGCCTCGAGATTCGGGCCGGCCAGGGTGCCATCGGTGGCGATGTCGGTGCTCACGATCGCCGCCACACCGCTGCCTTCAAAACTGGCGGCGAGAGCTGTGGCCTCCACCGCGCTTTCCTCCAGCCAACCGCGGGTGGCCACCCTGCCGCCGCGGGCATCGATGCCCACCACGATCCGGCCGGGGAAGCGGGCCGCCAGCGCATGCACCAGCTCCGGCTGCTCGATCGCCACCGTGCCCAGGATCACCCGCTCCAGGCCTGCAGCGAGCAGCGCTTCCGCCCGTTCGGCCGTACGCACACCGCCGCCCAGCTGCACGGGAATGCGGAGCGCCGCCGTGATCGCACGCACCACCGCATCGTTGACCGGCTCACCACTGCGGGCGCCATCAAGATCGACCAGATGCAGTCGTTCGGCCCCCTGGCGCTGCCAATCGAGGGCCTGGGCCACTGGGTCGTCGCTGAAGCGGGTGACCTGGTCGTAATCGCCTTGGTGCAGGCGCACGCAGTGGCCGTCGAGCAGGTCGATGGCGGGGATGATCTGCATGGCGGAGCGGTGGGAGCCGTGGTCGGGGCCCATCCTCGCTGGCAGGGGTGGGGGCAGCGCTTGAATGGCGGCACGTTGCCGCTGCTTCCGTGAAGATCCTGGTGATGGGTGGCACCCGCTTCATCGGTAAGCCCCTGGTGGCCCAGCTGCAGGGCTATGGCCATGCGCTCACCCTGTTCACGCGCGGCCGTAACCCGGTGCCGGCCGGGGTGGAGCATCTGGTGGGCGATCGCAGCGATGCCGCCGCGCTCGAGCCGCTGTGCGGTCGCGCCTTCGACGTGATCATCGACAGCAGCGGCCGCAACCTCGACGACAGCCAGGCGGTGGTGGAGCGCACCGGCGCCCCCACCCATCGCTTTGTGTACGTGAGCTCGGCCGGCGTCTACGCCGACAGCGATCTGTGGCCGCTGGATGAAACCGCCGCCACCGACCCCGCCTGCCGCCATGCCGGCAAGCTCCACACCGAAGACTGGCTGCGGGCCGAGCGCATCCCCTTCACCAGCTTCCGGCCCACCTACATCTACGGGCCCGGCAACTACAACCCGGTGGAGAGCTGGTTCTTCGACCGCATAGTGCACGACCAGCCGGTGCCCCTGCCCGGCGACGGCACGACCATCACCCAGCTGGGCCATGTGAGTGATCTGGCCACGGCCATGGCCCGCTGCCTGGAGGTGGACGCCGCCAACAACCGCATTTACAACTGCTCAGGCCGCAAGGGCGTGACCTTCCGCGGGCTGGTGGCAGCGACGGCGCGGGCCTGCGGCAAGGATCCGGCGGCGGTGACGATCCGCAGCTTCGCTCCTTCCGGCCTGGATCCCAAGGCACGCAAGGCCTTCCCGCTGCGGCTGGCCCACTTCCTCACCGATGTGCACCGGCTGGAGCGTGAACTGGCCTGGACGCCGGCCTTCGATCTCGACGCCGGCCTGGCGGACAGCTACAGCAACGATTACGCCCTGCGCCCCGCCGCCCGCCCGGATTTCAGCGGCGACGCGGCGCTGCTGGGCTGAGATAGCCCAGCGCCGAGCTGAGCGCCAACGCCAGCGACGGCCAGAACAGCCACCAACCGGCGCTGTGCAGCACGGCAACCAGCCCGGCCTGGCCCAGGCCCAGTCCCCAACGTTCGGGCCAGAGCAGCAGCAGCAGGGCGCTGAACTGCAGCACCGTTTTGGCCTTGCCGGCGCGGGAAGCGGGGCCGCCATCCCCCTGGCCGGCCCGCCAGCCGGAGATCAGCAGCTCGCGCGCCAGCAGCAGCCACACCGCCCAGAGCGGCAGATTGCCGGCGGCGCCCAGCCACAGCAGCGGTGCACTGATCAGGATCTTGTCGGTGAGGGGATCGAGGCGGGCGCCCCAGGCGGAACCACCGCCGGCGCGGCGGGCCAGGGCACCATCGGCCCAATCGCTGAAGCCGCCCAGCAGCAGCAGGCACCAGGCTGCCCCCTGCAGATCGGCAGCCAGCAGCAGCAGCAGCGGCAGGCCGAGCACGGCCCGCGCCACTGTGAGGCCATCGGCAAGGCGCCGGGCCGCGGAGCTGGCGGGCCTATGGGAAGGACTGTGGGCGGGTCTGTGGGAGGGATTGTGCTGGGGTGTCGGCGTCAAGCTGGGCAGGCCAGAAGGGTCAGTCTGCTGCTGCGGATCCTGACCCCTCGCTGGCCTAGAACCATTTCAACCGCAACGCACCGATGACCCTCGACTCCCAGCCGACCCTGCGAGTGGCGGCGGCCATGACCAGCCCGGTGTTGAGCGTGACACCCGAAACCCCCCTGCAGCAGGCGGTGCAATTGCTGAGCGAGCACCACATCAGTGGCCTGCCGGTGCTGGATGGCGCCGGAGCGCTGGTGGGGGAGCTCACTGAGCAGAACCTGATGGTGAAGGAAAGCGGCTTTGATGCCGGTCCCTATGTGATGCTGCTCGATGCGGTGATCTACCTGCGCAATCCACTCGACTGGGACCGGCAGGTGCACCAGGTGCTGGGCAGCACGGTGGGCGAATTGATGGGCGCTCACCCCCACACCTGCTCTGCCGAGCTCTCCTTGCCGGCGGCGGCCCGGCTGCTGCAGGACCGCAGCACCCAGCGGCTGTTCGTGCTGGAGGGCGGCAAACTGGTTGGTGTGCTCACCCGCGGTGATGTGGTGCGCGCCCTGGCGGCAGCGGCTTGAGCCAGGCCACGATTGATCCGTCGGCCACCAGCCAGCGCTGGTGGTGTGCCTCGCAGGGGTGGCCGCCGGTGAGCGTGCCGAAGGCTGGCAGCACCAGGCGCTGGGCTTCGGCGTGGTGAACAAAACAGGGCAGGCGCAGCCGGTCGCTGCGGCCGCCGATCGTTGCCACCGGATGCAGGTGGCCGCAGAGCTGCAGCAGCGCACTTCCGCCTGGCGGCAGGGGTTCCGGACCGTGGCTGAGC
Source organism: uncultured Cyanobium sp. (assembly GCA_937919075.1). Taxonomy (GTDB): domain Bacteria; phylum Cyanobacteriota; class Cyanobacteriia; order PCC-6307; family Cyanobiaceae; genus MW101C3. Next base: position 2,956 of record CALFOF010000030.1, read on the forward strand.
CAGAGGGGCCCGCGCCGACTGCTGGGCTGCTGCATCAGCCCTTCGAGCCAGCTGCCCCGTTCGTGGTTGCCGGCGATCAGGGTGAGCGGACAGCCGAGCAGCTCCGGCAAGGCCTGGATCTTCTGGCGCAGCTCACCGGTGAGGCCGAGCCGTCCGTGGATAAGATCACCCAGCACCAGCACCTCGCGTGGCTGCCAGCGGTGCGCCAGCGCGATCAGGGCGTTGAAGGTGGCGGCATCGCCATCACTGGGCAATGGCACGCCATGAGCCTGAAACAACTCGGCCTTGCCCAGGTGCAGATCCGCCACCAGCAGCAGGCGCTGGAGCGGATCCCACACCGCCTTCGCTCCCAGGAGCTCAAGCCGGTGGCCGCGCCAGAGGAAGGAAAGGTGTTCGCTCAACGGGTTTTGGGCGCAGCCTTGCTGCTGATGTGTTCCATCTGATACCCAGTTTCCCGTTCCATCCGTCAAGATTCCCTCACTAGGCGGCACTCCCCGTGAGCCAACGTCGTTCCCAGCGCCAGCTCCCTGGAGAAACCCTCCAGTGGATTGAAGGCCGTCTGCGAGATCTGGAGCGGCTGGAGTTCTTTGAAGAGGCCTACGCCCTGCGCATGGAGATGGCCGAATGGCTGTTGGAACGTGACAGCAGCTTGTCTGTGAGCAATCTGACGGTGGCCCGCCTGTTGCGTGATGGCTGCCTCGCCCCGGCGCCACCGGTTTCTGAGCAGGGCTGAGCCGCCGCTACTCCGTAACCTGCACGCACCTTTGGCACCGCCTTTGTCATGACCATCGCCCTGCTCCTTGCTCTCGTCGGTTCGTTGGCGCTGATGTCGGTGATCATTCGCCGGCTTGAAAAGGCCTGAGCACCGCCTTCAGGCCAGTGAGCGCCCACGCCAGGTCCAGCCGCGGCCGGTAGTGGTTTTCCAGATGGAGGCCAGCGTGATCGCGGCGATCAAGCCACCGCCCAGGCCGGCCAACCACCAGTGCCGCGCCGGCAGCAGCACCCGTTGCTGCGCCCAGAGCCGCAGGGCCAGGTGCAAGGCAATGCCGGCCGCCGCCGGGGCCAGCAGCGGCGAAAGCTTTCCTTCCCGCAGGCTGTCGATCCCGGCCAGGGCCAGCAGCAACCAGGGCCCGCTGAACAGCAACAGCGTCACAACGCCACTGGCGAGCACCAGCGCACCGTTGCCTTGCAAGCCCAGATACCAGTTCTTGGTCCAGCCTTCCCAGAGGCCGGCGAAATCGCGGTACATCCTCAGGCTCACAAGATCCAGCGCCAGCAGATAACGCAGCCGGAACCCCTGCCCCTTGATCGCCCGCGCCAGGGCCATGTCCTCCACCACTTCCGCCGCCACAGCCCGGTGCCCGCCGATGGCGTCGTAGGCGCTGCGGCGAAACAGCATGAACGGCCCGGCGGCAAAGGCGCTGGGGTCGGTTGGGTCGTTGGTGCGATCGGTGGGGAAACCCAGGGTGAGCAGGAACGCCACGATCGGCTGCACCAGCCACTCCGCCAGGCAGCCGCAGGCCAGGCGCGGCGCCAGGCTGAGCAGGTCACTGCCCTGCTGTTTGGCGTCCTGCAGGGCGGCCCTCAGAGCGCCCGGGTCCACGCTCACATCCGCATCGACAAACAGGATCCAGCCGTGGGGGGTTGCTGGCGGCCGTTGCCGCGCGGCTTCGCTGCAGGGCCAGTTCTTGCCACACCAACGCTCGCCAGCCGGCCGGGGCCCGCAACGCAGCACCTGCGCTGCCGGCAGAGGCACGGGGGCGGATGTTGGGGTCGCCAGTTCTGCGATCACGGCTTCCGCCTTGCGGATGGTGTCGTCGCTGGAGCCGTCGTCGGCCACCAGCACCTGCCAGTGGCCGCAGGGGGGATCACTCGCCAACAGCGCCCGCAGGCAGCCCTCGATGTTGGCGGATTCGTTGTAAGTGGGCACCACCACCAGCAGCTGGTCGTCGTTGGCGGCGGCGATGTCGGTGGCGATGTCGGTGCCTTCGGCGCTGGCGCGGCCTTCGCTACGGGCGCGCTGGAGCCGGGGAGCGCGCCGCAGGATGACCTCCAGCAGCACCAGCATCAAGGCCAGCCCGGCAGCCACCGACCAGCCCAGCGTCAGCGTTGCTGTGTGCCAATCAATCGTCAGCGCAGCTGCGAACCAGCCGAGCGTTGAAAGTGCCGGCCACTTGAACGTCAGCACCAGCGCCATGCACGCGTCCTCATCAGCTTGGGTGTCCACCCTCCAGCATGGGGCTGCGGCCCCAGCGAAGCAGACATCGGCAGGGGGGCCAGCATGATGGATTGTCAAAGGCGGACCCAACCAGGGACCCTCAGCACCACTCGCTCCCCGCAGCGCTCGTCTTACAGCCTATTCGCCCATCTGGCCTATCACCAGGCCAGCTTGTGAACGGCGCCGATCAGAATAGTCCCTGCTCATTTAGAATATTACCGAGCAATGTATTCAGCAATAAATGTTTTTCGTGCCATAGCAATCCTTTGCATGCATTGAAAACAACCTCAATCGCCAGGCATCGCGCAGGCTAGACAAAACCCCACAGGGTGATCACTGAGCCCAAGGTAAAGCAGCTTCAGCATAGAGGAGACATGAAGGTTCAAGGCGTGGCAGTGGCGCTCATGGCTGTGCCACAAATCCCACTGGCATGATCGCAACGTAGAGCTTGGGCGGCACGCTGATTGGCAACCAGGGTCACATTCGGTCACCGCTGGTGCTGCGGCAATAGTTGCCATTGGCGATCCGTTCGATTTAGTTAAAGGCCCCTGAGTGCCACCACGATGGACGGACGCATGCAACGGCTATTGCTCACTTCGCTGCTCCCCTATTCCATGGCCCTGGCGCTGCTGCTGCATGTGCCGGCGCGGGCCTCCACCTACCAGGCGCTGTGCGGGACCGCCGCCTGCACTGTGAACCTCGATGCCAACGGCATTGCCTCGCAAGGGCGTTTCATCCCGAACGGTCGGGTGGCACAGTGGTTCACCGGTGGCCAGGAAACCTTCGACACCACCAACGGCACCGTGGGCGCGATCGGTGGCGGCACGGCCGGGGCGATTGCCGGTGGCGTGCTGCTGGGCCGATCGGGCTGGTGGGGGGCATGGTGGGCGGCGCCTTTGCAGGCTCCAGGGCCGGCAAATCGGCCGACCTGTATTTCACGGTGGTGGGTTATGACACCGCGGGCCAGAAAACCACCCTCAGCTTTCGTTTTGTGAACTCGAAACCGGCCAACCAGCTGAAAACTGAATTGCCGATGTTCACCGGTCTGGCGATGGGCCAGGTGCGCCCGATCGCAGAGCTGCAGCGCACCGGCTCCGCCCTGCCAGAGCGGCTGCCGGAGCGGCTCTCAGACCTGCCGCCCTCCCTGGCGATCCCCTCCCAGCCCCACGCCCCGGGACGCTGAGGGCCGCTGCCATCTGCCCCGCCACGCTCAGGCCCGCTGCATGGAGGCCTGCTGCCTCGATTCCTCGGTTTGGTTGCAACATGCAGAAGCGCACCAGAGTGGAGCCATCTGCAGGCACCGGCCTTGAACGCGCCCTTGCCCCCCGCCCCCACCGGCCCAAACCCCACCAGCCCCGATCAAACCGGCCCCGACCAAACCGGGCCGCAGGAGGAGAACGGGGTGCCCGAGGCCTTCCTGCGGCTGGCTCCGTTTCTGGTGGGGCCGGCGCGGCGCGGCGTGGTGGGCTCCAGCCGCTACGCGCGCACCCTGCGCGATGCAGTGCACCGGGCCGCCGCCGACCCCACGCACGGGCCGGTGCTGCTCTCGGGGGAACCGGGGCTGGAAAAGGACAACCTGGCGGCCCTGATTCACCGCGGCTCCAGCCACCGCCGCCGGCTGATGGTGCGACTGGATGGGGCGCTGCTGCGCGCCGACGGCAGTGACCTGTTCGGTGCCACCGGCAGCGGCGGACACGGCTCGCTGTTGGAGGCCCTTGGCGATGGCGCCCTGCTGATCGACCAGCTCGACCGGGTGGATCCCGCCCTGCAGCCCGCGTTGCTGCAACTGGCCCGCGACGGCAGCTGGCAGGCACCGGGGCAGCCGCCGCCCCAAGACCCGGCCACCGCGAGGCATCACTTCGCCGGGCGGGTGTTCTTCACCGCCGAATCGGCCCTGCCGGCCTTCGATCGGGTCTGCAGCCGCATCCGGGTGCCAGCGCTGCGGGTGCGACGCCAGGACCTGGGCGAATGGCTGCGTTATCTGCTGCGCCAGCAAAGCCGCCACCTGGGCTGGCCGGTGGCGCCGGCGGTGGGGGCGGAGGTGATCCGGCGCCTGCAGACCCACGATTTCCCCGGCAACATCCGCGAGCTCAAACAACTGGTGGAGCGGGCCCTGCGGCAACTGCCGGTGCCGTCCGCCTCCGCGGCCGGCGAGCGCCAACCACCGCTGCTGCCCGAGGAGGTGTTCTGGCTGGCGCCCCGCCAGCCACGCTGGCGCCTCGATCTCTGGCGCTGGAAGCCCGCCCTGCGCGACCCCATGCGCTCGCCGCACTTCTGGAACGCCCTGCTCTTCGGCCTGGTGAGCTGGGTGTTCGTGCTGGTGAACATCTGGCTGTGGGCCGGCCCCCAGGACCGCGCCCACAACGGCGGACTGGTGTTCTTCTGGGCGTGGTGGTGGCCGCTGATCCTGATCAGCTACCCGCTGGTGGGGCGCCTGTGGTGCTCGTTCTGTCCGTTCATGGTGTGGGGGGAGATCGCCCAGCGGCTGTCCCGGGCCGTGGGTTGGCGACCCGCCGCCTGGCCCCACGGCGACACCGACGCCTGGGCGGCGCCCTGCCTGGCAGCCGGCTTCGCAGCGATCCTGCTGTGGGAAGAGCTCAGCGGCATGGAAAACCTGGCCCGCATGAGCAGCAGCCTGCTGCTGGTGATCACCGCCGGTGCCGTGATCTGTTCGCTGCTGTTCGAAAAGCGCTTCTGGTGCCGCTATCTGTGCCCGGTGGGGGGCATGAACGGCCTGTTCGCCAAGCTCTCGGTGCTGGAGCTGCGCGCCCAGGCCGGCGTCTGCGGCGGTAGCTGCAGCAGCTATGCCTGCTTCAAAGGGGGGCCGGCGGAAGGGGAGGGGCTGGCCACAGCCGGCTGCCCTCTCGGCACCCATCCCGCCCACCTGGCGGACAACCGCAACTGCGTGCTCTGCCTCACCTGCGTGCAGGCCTGCCCGCACCGCTCGGTGCAGCTGAGTGTGCGGCCCCCTGCCGCTGATCTGCAACGCGAGATGCGCCCGCCGGCGGGGGAAGCCGGCCTGATCCTGGTGCTGGCCGGTGGCGTGTGCCTGCACCTGTGGCAGCGCCTGTTGGGCGGCCTGCCGCTGGCGCCCGCCAGCCTGCAGCAGGGCCCCCTGCTGCCCCGGCTGGCCTTTGCCGTCCTGGCGCTGGCGCTGCCGGCGGCACTCTTCCTGCTGGCCCGCCTGGTGGGGGCGCTGCGAGCCTCCGTGCCAGCCCCGGCCCCGGGCCTGCGCCTGGCGCTCTACGGCCTGCTGCCGCTGCTCTGGGCGCTGCTGCTGGCCCGCCATCTACCGCTCGGCATGGCGGAGGCGGGCCTGGTGCTGCCGATCAGCTTCAAGGCGCCGTTGCCGGCCTGGAGCGCCGATCCCCATGTGATCGCCTTCTGTC
>CALFOF010000031.1 GCA_937919075.1 uncultured Cyanobium sp.
ATGTCGCTGGCCATGGCCAGAAACATGCGGCGCAGGTTTTCCGCCTGGGCCTCGGTGCGGTCGGTGAAGTGAATGCCGCCCAGCTTGGTGACCCCTTCCACCAGTGCCCGCACCTCAGCGCCGAACTGGGCTTCCAGCTCCTCGGGGCTAACCTCCGTGTCCTCGACCACGTCGTGCAGAAAGCCGGCGGCGATCACGCCGGCGCCGGCGCCGATGTCGCGCAGCAGATCAGCCACCGCGATCGGATGAATGATGTACGGCTCGCCGGTGGCCCGCACCTGGCCGTCGTGCAGCTGAAAGGAGAAATCGAAGGCGTTGGCGAGCAGCGTTTCGCCATCGCTGGGGGGCGCAGCGGCACTGGGCTGGTCGTCGCTGGCCCGCACCCGCTCCAGGCAGATCCGCAACCAGTCGGGCAACGCGACGCCGTAGGCCTCAGGGTCGCGCAGGCGACGCTGACCGCCGGTGGCCGCAGGGGATGCAGCAGTTCCTGCAGGCGCCTCTCTCGCCTGTGCCGGAGCAGCGGGGAGCCCGGTGGCCTCGATCGGGGCGATTCGGGTTCCTGCCGCCGCTTCGAGCATCTACAGGATTCCGCTGAACATGATCGTAGGCAGGCCCATCACGGAATGAGCAGAACGGACGCGGATCCCCCATGCTGGGCCCGCTGCCCGGTCACGATCCGCTCACACCATGGCCAGCTCCCCGTCCACCGCTGCGGTGCTCAAGATCCATCAGCTGACGGTGCGTTACCCGGGCGCCACAGACAGCCCGGCCACCCTCGATGGCCTGGATCTGCGCCTCGATCCGGGGGATCGCCTGGCGCTGGTGGGGCCCTCAGGATGCGGCAAAAGCACGGTGGCCCGCGCCGTGGTGCAGTTGCTGCCGGCGGGCAGCCAATCCAGCGGCGAGCTGCTGCTCTGCGGCCAGGACCCGCGCCGTCTGCGCCGCGCCGCCCTGCAGCGCCTGCGGGGCGAAGCGGTGGGCCTGGTGTTTCAGGACCCGATGACCCGGCTCAACCCGTTGCTGCGCATCGGCGATCACCTCGGCGACACGCTCACCGCCCACCGGCCGCTCTGGGCCCGCAGCCGGGTGCGGCGCCGGGCGCAGGAACTGTTGGAGCGCGTGGGGATCAGCCCAGAGCGCTACGGCAGCTATCCGCATGAATTCAGCGGCGGCATGCGCCAGCGCCTGGCGATCGCCCTGGCGATGGCCCTGGAGCCGGCGCTGGTGATCGCCGATGAACCCACCACCAGCCTGGATGTGGCGGTGGCGGGCCAGGTGATGGCCGAACTCACCGGCCTCTGCCGCGAAACCGGCAGCGCCCTGTTGCTGATCAGCCACGACCTGGCGATGGCCGGTCGCTGGTGCGACCGGATCGCCGTGCTCGAAGCCGGGCGGCTGGTGGAGGAGGCTCCCGCCCATGCCCTGCTCACCCGGCCGCAGGCCCCCCTGACCCAGCGGCTGGTGGCGGCGGCCCGGCGCCGCGAAAGCGGCCTCACGCCCCCACCGGCCAGCGGCCCACCCCTGCTGGCCGTAGAGGAGCTGCGCTCCTGGCACCCGCTGCCTTCGCTCCCCTTCCGGCCGCGCTGGCTCAAGGCGGTCGATGGCGTGAGCCTGGAGCTGCGCGAAGGCGAAACGGTGGGGGTGGTGGGGGCCTCGGGCTGCGGCAAGAGCACCTTCTGCCGTGCCCTGATGGGGCTGGCACCCGTGCGCGGCGGCGCGGTGCGGCTGCAGGGCCGCGACCTGCTGCGGCTGAAGGGGCCGGAGCTGCGCCGCCAGCGGCGCCGTCTGCAGATGGTGTTCCAGGACCCCCTGGCCTGCCTCAACCCGGTGATGACAGTGGGCGCGGCGGTGGCCGACCCGCTGCGCATCCATGGCCTGGCCAGCCGGCTGGAGGCGCGCGCCCGGGCCCGCGCAGGACTGGAAGCGGTGGGGCTGAGTCCGGCCGAAGCGTTCGAAAACCGGCTGCCGCGGCAGCTCTCCGGCGGCCAGCAGCAGCGGGTGGCGATCGCCCGGGCCCTGGTGCTGGAGCCGAGCGTGCTGCTCTGCGACGAAAGCGTGAGCATGCTGGATGCGGAGGTGCAGGCCGAGGTGCTCGCCCTGCTGCGCGCCCTGCAGGTGCGCCTGGGGCTGGGGCTGATCTTCATCACCCACGACCTGGCCCTGGCCGGTGGCTTCTGCCAGCGGGTGATCGTGCTCGACGGCGGACGGATCGTGGAGGAAGGTCCGGGCGATCAGCTGCTGGCGGCGCCCCAGGCCGCGATCACGCGCCAGCTGGTGGCAGCCAGCCCGCGCCTTCCCGCCCTGAACTGACATGCCGCTGACCGCCCTGGAGCGCCGCCAGGCCCTCAGGCGCCTGCTGCGCCTGCTGCTGCTGGTGAACGCCATCGGCATCGGCGTGGCGGTGGCGATCCGGCTGTACAGCGGCGAAACGCAGCTGCTGAACAACCTGCGGCTGCAGCTGGCTGCCGTGCTGCCCCGCTGGATCGTGCTGCCGCTGATGGGCGGCCTGGGCGGCGCGGTGGCCGGTGGCCTGATCAGCAGCTTCGAGCCCGAGGCGAAGGGATCGGGAATCGTGCAGGTGATGCTGTGGCTGGAGGGGGTGCCGATGCCGATGACCTGGCGGCTGGCGATCGTCAAGCTGCTGGCCAGTGGCATCGCCATCGGCAGCGGCCTGCCGGTGGGGCCGGAGGGCCCCTCGATCCAGATCGGCGCCGTGGTGGGCCGCGCCAGCGCCGATGGCCTGCAGGCGCCGCCACGGGAACGCCGGCTGGCCGTGGCGATCGGCAGCGGCGCCGGCCTGGCGGCCATCTTCCACGCGCCGCTCGGCGGCCTGGCCTACACGCTCGAGGAGATGTTCAAAGGCAGCACGGTGCGCAGCAATGCCGTCGTGGCCTTCGCCACGTTCGCCACGATCACCTGGAGCCGGCTGCTCAACGGCCACGCAGGCGGACCGCTCTGGCTGCGGCAGCTGCTGCCGGTGATCGAAGACCCCTCGAATCTCACCGACTTCCGCCTGCTGGACATCCCGCTGCTGATGCTGCTGGGGGCGATCGCCGGCGCTCTGGCCATGCTCTACCAGCGAGTCATTGTGCGCCTGCGCCGGGGCTTCTTTCGGCTGCATCTGTCGCTGTGGCAGCAGCTGGGCCTGGTGGGGCTGGTGATCGGCCTGGCCTCTTCGCTGCTGAATCCCAGCTTCGACAATCCCGATCGGCTCGGCTTCAGCGCCCTGCTCGGGCTGAGCACCCCGCTGAATGCCCTGGTGGTGTTGGTGGTGCAGGCCGCCGGCACCGCCCTGGCCGTGGCGGCTGACGCCCCCGGCGGCTTCCTGGCGCCGGCGCTGGTGGTGGGGGCGTCGCTGGGCACGTTGGTGCAGCAGGTGTGCCTGGCGCTGTTTCACTACGCCCCGCCCACGCTGCTGTTCGCCGGCGGCGGCGCCTTCCTGGGGGCCCTCACCCGCACGCCGCTCACGGCGATCCTGCTCACCTTCGAGCTCAGCAAGGATTACGCCCTGCTGCTGCCGATCGGCTTCGCCGTGAGCACCGCAATCGCCGTGGCCGATCTGTTCGAGCGCGACACGATGTACGACCTGATGCGCGACGAATCGCTGCGGGAGCGTCGGCGCAGGGAGGCCGCAGACGCTCCGGCCGCGCACACCGACACAGACCCGAACGCCGGCTAAGGCGGCAGCGGCGCGGGCTGGCGGCGGCGCAGCACCGCCAGCAGCGCCGTGAAGGCCGGTGGCAGCGGCGCCTCGAAGCTCAGCCGCTCGCCGCTGATCGGGTGGTCGAGGCCCAGGGCCACCGCATGCAGGGCCTGGCCCGGCAGCTCGATCGGCAGGCGGCGGCAGCGGCTATAGGTGGCATCCCCCACGATCGGGTGGCCGATGTGGGCGCCGTGCACGCGGATCTGGTGGGTGCGGCCGGTGTCGAGCTTGAAGCGGAGCAGGGAGTAGTCGCCCAGCCGTTCGATCAGACGCCAGTGGGTGCGTGCCAGCCGGCCCTTGTCGTCGGCCACCACGGCGTACTTCTTGCGGTCGATCGGGTGGCGGCCGATGGCGGCCTCGATCGTGCCGGACTCCGCCTGGGGCGCGCCGTGCACCACGCCCAGGTACTCGCGCGCAGCCACGCGCTGCTGGATCTGGCGTTGCAGGTGCACCAGGGCCTGCTGGCTTTTGGCCACCACGATGCAGCCGGTGGTGTCCTTGTCGAGGCGGTGCACGATGCCCGGCCGCCGCTCGCCGCCGATGCCGGGCAGGTCGGGGCAATGGTGCAGCAGGCCGTTCACCAAGGTGCCGTCCTTGTTGCCGGGGGCCGGGTGCACCGTGAGTCCGGCCGACTTATTGAGCACGATCAGATGGCTGTCCTCGTAGAGGATGTCGAGCAGCATCGGCTGCGGGATCAGGTACGGGAGGGGTTCCGGCGGCGGCATCCACAGCTCCACGCAATCTCCCGGCCGTAGCGGTGTCTTGGCGCGGCCCGGGCTGCCGTTGACCCGCACCAGGCCGGCGTCGATGAACTTCTGGATGCGGGCGCGGCTCTGCTCCGGCCGCTCGGCCACCAGCCAGCGATCCAGCCGCATCGGCAGGGGCCGGGGGTAGTGGAGCGTGATCAACTCCCCTTCACCCATCCCGAACGCGCTCATGCCTCCCCGCCGGCGCCGGTGGCGGCAGCTGGGGTGGAGGCAGCCGCAACGGGTGGGGTGGCGGTTTTCTGGGGCGGGCGCTCCAGGGCGATCGGTCCGAGCACGGCGCGGCGGAAGTCATCGAGCAGGCGCTGGGCCATGCGCGCGGTGTCGCCGCTGGTGTGGCGGGCGGCAGCGACCTCCAGCCAGGCCAGGCCGTCCGGCAACGACTCCAGGGCCCTATCTCCAGCGCAATCACGTTCGCGATCCTCGTCAGAGGCGTCGTCGTGTTCGCCATCGGCGTGCCGCCGCCCCTGGCGCCGCGGCAGTGCCACGCCGTAGCGCTTCTCCAGCAGCTGCTCCGGCAGCCCGGCTTCCGGCACCGAGGCCAGGGCATCAAGCAGGTGCAGGAACGCCACCGCCACCCCCTCTCCGTCGTAGGCCGCCTGGCCGATGTCGTCGCAGAGGGCCAGCAGCAGGGCGGCACGCTGGTCTTCCAGCCGGGGGGGCAGCACGCCGGGGGCATCGAGCAGATCGAGCGCCTGGCCCACCCGCACCCAGCGCAGTGTGCGGGTGACCCCGGCCCGGCGGGCGCTCTCCACCGCCTTCTGGCGCACCAGCCGGTTGATCAGCGCCGACTTGCCCACGTTGGGGAAACCGAGCACCAGGGCCCTTACCGGCCTCGGGCGCATGCCGCGGCCGGCGCGGCGGGCATTGAGCTGGTCACCCGCCCGGATCGCCGCATCCTGCAACTGCTTCACACCCGTGCCGGTCTTGGCGTCGCACCACCAGGGCACTTCGCCCTGGTCGCGCAGCCAGCGGTCCCACGACAGACGCGCCGCTTCACTGACCATGTCGCGGCGGTTGATCACCAGCAGACGGTGCTTGCCCTCCATCCAGCGCTTCAGGCGCGGGTGGCTGGTGGCGCGGGGGATGCGGGCATCGCGCACCTCGATCACCAGATCCACCTTGGCGAGCTGGGCCTTGAGCTGGCGCTCCGCCTTGGCGATGTGGCCGGGATACCACTGAATGGCGGGCTGCATCAGGGCACCACCAGCACCGGACAGGGCGCCAGCTGGATCACCCGGGCGGCGGTGCTGGGCTCATCGGCTTCGAGGGTGAGGCCGCGGGTGCCCATCACGATCACATCGGCGTTGATTTCATCGGCCACATCGCCGATCACGAAGGCGGGATTGCCTTCCCGCTCGATCACCTCGCAGGCCACCCCCGCCTGCTCGAAGTGGCTGCGGGCCTGCTCCAGCAGGCTGGCCACGGCGGCCGCATCGTGCATGGCTCCCTCCGGTTCCACCACCGAGAGCACCACCAGCCGTCCGTTGTGCTGCTGGGCCAGGCGCAGCGTGAAGCCCGCCGTCTCCATGGTCTGACGGCTCTGATCGATGGGGAACAAGATGGTGGAGAACATCGGTCACAGCCCCGACGGAACAGAAGGGGCAGGCAAGTTGCTGACCTTGTCCTAGCGCCCGCTGTGCCGGAGACCACCACCACCTTCAACAGGGGCAGGGTCACGGGTTAATGTCGCGCATCTTTCCTTACATCTTGAATCCATGACGAAGCGCTCCCTGGCCAGCCTCTCTGCCGATGAACTGAGCGGCAAGCGCGTCCTGGTGAGGGTCGACTTCAACGTGCCCCTCGACGCTGACGGCACCATCAGCGACGACACCCGCATCCGGGCCGCCCTGCCCACGATCAACGACCTCACCGCCAAGGGCGCCCGGGTGATCCTGGCGGCCCACTTCGGCCGTCCCAAGGGCGAGGTGAACGAAACGATGCGCCTCACCCCGGTGGCGGCCCGCCTCGCCGAGCTGCTCGGCAAGCCCGTGGTGAAAACCGACAGCTGCATCGGCCCCGATGCCGACGCCAAGGTGGCTGCCATGGCCGACGGCGATGTGGTGCTGCTGGAGAACGTGCGCTTCTACGCCGAGGAAGAAAAGAACGAGCCCGGCTTCGCCGCCCAGCTCGCCGCCCTGGCGGACGTCTACGTGAATGATGCCTTCGGCGCCGCGCACCGTGCCCATGCCTCCACCGAGGGCGTCACCAAGTACCTGAGCCCCAGCGTGGCCGGCCACCTGATGGAGAAGGAGCTGCAGTACCTGCAGGGCGCCATCGATGAGCCCCAGCGGCCGCTGGCGGCGATCGTGGGCGGCTCCAAGGTGAGCAGCAAGATCGGCGTGCTCGAAGCCCTGATCGACAAGTGCG
>CALFOF010000032.1 GCA_937919075.1 uncultured Cyanobium sp.
AAAATGTCGGTGAAGAAAGCCGCCAAGCGATGAGCCAGGGGATGGCGTCACGCCAGCCCGGCCCGGTGCCCCCTGCCGACGACCTGATCGCCGATCCCCGTCTGCAGCTGGCGGCCCAGCTGTTCAACGACGGCGAGTGGTACGCCTGCCACGACGTGTTTGAGGAGATCTGGCACGAAACGCAGGGCCCCGACCGGGCTGCGCTCCAGGGATTTCTTCAGATCGCCGTGGCCCACCTGCATCTGCAGCGGGGCAACCAGCGCGGAGCCACGCTGCTGCTGGGCGAAGGGCTGGGCCGACTGGCACCGTTTCCCCCTGATGCCCTCGGCTTCAACCTTTCACTGCTGCGCGCCCGCGTGGCCGACCAGCTGCACTGCCTGCAACAGGGGAACGATCCCACGGCCCTTCCCCTGCCAGTGTTGATGCCGGCTTCCTGATCCACTGATCGCCTGTTGCCTAGCCACTCCCCCTGAGCCAGGTCTGGGAGCTCCTCGCCTGCCCCCTTCCTGCCCCTGCTGGAACCATGCCTGAGATTCGCCGCCGCAGCCGCTCTCCTTTCGCTCCAGCGGGGGCGGCGGTGATGCTCGCGCTCTTGAGCCTCCAGCCCTCCCTGGCGCGGGCGTTGCCGCTGGGATCCCAGGTGCCCGAGGCTCCCGCGTTGCCACGGCCGGCTGGCATAGCACCAGAAGCACCAGCGCCAATACCGGTCCCGGAGGGCACGGTGCTCACCCCGCAGACACCGGACACGGCCACCGGGCTGGTCACGATCGAGTCGGACACTCAGCGCGCCGACAACGCCACCGGCATCGTGACCGCCACCGGCAACGTGAGGATCCTGTATCCCGACCGCCGCCTGGCCGCCACCGCCCGCCAGGCCCAGTACTTCACGCTTGAGGGCCGCATCGTGCTCACCGGCGATGTGGACGTGGTCCAGGAAGGCGGCAACCTGCTGCGCGCCGAGCGGGTGGTCTACCTGGTGGATACCGAACGGGTGCTGGCCCAACCCAGCGATGGCAAACAGGTGTTCAGCCAGCTGAGGATCCAGCAGAACCCCCAGCCTGTGGGGCCGGCGGCGCCATGAGCCTGGTGTTGGAAGGGGTGGCCCTGAGCCTCGGCGGCCGCCCCCTGCTCAAGGGAGTGAGCCTGGCGCTGGAGCCGGGCGAAGTGGTCGGCCTGCTGGGCCCCAACGGCGCCGGCAAAACCACCACGTTCAACCTCGTCACCGGCTTGCTGAAACCGGACCGGGGCCGCGTACTGCTTGATGGGCAGCGGGTGGAGCGGCTTGCCATGCCGGAGCGTGCCCGCATGGGCATCGGCTACCTGCCCCAGGAGCCGAGCGTGTTCCGGCAGCTCAGCGTGCGCCAGAACCTGCAGCTGGCCCTGCAGCAGAGCGGCGCTCCGCTGGCGGGGCGCCGGGAGCGCGTCGAGCAGCTGGTGGAGGAGTTCCACCTCACCAACTTTCAGCACCGACGGGGCTCCCAGCTGTCCGGGGGCGAGCGGCGGCGTTGCGAAGTGGCCCGCGCCCTGGCGGTGGGCGCAGCAGGCCCGCGCTACCTGCTGCTGGATGAACCTTTCGCCGGCGTCGACCCGCTCGCCGTTGCCGACCTTCAGACCCTGATCGGCACCCTGCGGGATCGCAACATGGGTCTGCTGATCACCGATCACAACGTCCGGGAGACCCTTTCCATCACCGATCGCGCTTACATCCTCACCGAAGGCAGCCTGCTGGCCTCTGGGCCGTCGGCTGAGGTGGCCAGCAACCCGCTCGTGCGCCAGCACTACCTGGGGGAGGGCTTCCAGCTGTGACGCTTGCCCACGAGCCCTTGATGGCACCAAGGCGGCTGCTCCGGCCCGTGCAGCTGCTCTGGGAGCGCCTGCCGCTGATGGACCGCTGGCTGAGCGGCGAACTGCTCGGTCCGCTGGTGTTCGGCGTGGCCGCCTTCACCACGGTGTCGCTGTCGGTAGGGGTGGTGTTCGAACTGGTGCGCCGGGTGGCGGAATCAGGCTTGCCGGTGACAGCGGCGATGCAGGTGCTGGGCCTGCGCCTGCCGGGATTTCTGGTGTTGTCATTTCCGATGGCCACCTTGATGGCCACGTTGCTGGCCTACAGCCGGCTGTCGGGCAACAGCGAGCTCACGGCCCTGCGCAGCATCGGCGTGAGCACCACCCGCATGGTGGTGCCGGCTCTGGGAGTGGCGGTGCTGATGAGCCTGCTCACCTTCGCGTTCAATGACCTGATCGTGCCGGCCGCCAATCTCCAGGCGGCCGAAACGCTCAACGAGGCCCTGGGCAGGTCGGTCGCCACGGAGAAAGGCAGCAACATCATTTACTCGCGCTTCAGCCTGCGGCCTGCCAAGGATGATTCGGGGGCCGACCGCTATCTCTCCCAACTCTTTTACGCCCGCAGATTTAACAAAGGGGAGATGCAGGATGTGACGGTGCTGGATTTCACCCGCGAAAGCGGCACCCAGATGCTGCAGGCCAAGAAGGGCACCTGGAACGTGGAGCAGGGGATGTGGGAATTCAGGGACGGCCAGGTGGTGCTGGTGGGAGCGGAGCAGGGCACCACCACCTCCGCCAGGTTCGACCGCTACCTGTACCCGCTCGATCAGGGGCCGCTCAAACTGGCCGCCTTGCCCAAGGACGCCGCGAGCATGTCGGTGGGCGAGGCGCTGCGCGCCGAGCAATTGCTCAGGGAGGCCGGCGACCAGAAAGAGGCACGCCGGATGCGGGTGCGGATCCAGGAGAAGTTCGCCTTCCCCACCATCTGCCTGGTGTTCGGCCTGATCGGCAGCAGCCTTGGCGTGCGTCCCGATGCCCGTACCAGCCGCAGCCAGGGGTTCGGCATCAGTGTGCTGCTGATTTTTTCTTACTACCTGATGTCCTTCATCTTCAGTTCGCTGGGGGTGAAGGGCACCCTGGCCCCCTTCCTGGCAGCCTGGATGCCGGTGTTCATCGGTCTGACGGGTGGCCTTGTGCTGCTCCGTCAGGCCAGCCGCTGATCTCCCTGCCCGCCAGGCAGACTGACCAAACTGCTTCCTGGGAATCGTGCCTTCTGTGACCGATCCGGTTCTGACCCTTGCCCTGATCGCCTTCGGCTTGCTGCTGATCGCCTTGCCGCTGGCCTTCTGGAGTTTGAGCGGTGGCCGTTCGAGCACGGTGGTGCGCCTGCTGGTGGCCGGCGCCAACGTGAGCCTCACCGCCCAGCTCACTCTGCGCTGGTGGGAGTCGGGGCACTTCCCAATCAGCAACCTTTACGAATCGCTCTGCTTCCTGGCCTGGGCCTGCACGCTCACTCAGCTGCTGGTGGAGCGCTCCTGGTCGTCCCCGCTGGTGGCGGCGGCAGCCACACCGATGGGTCTGGGCTGTGTGGCCTTCGCCAGCTTCGCCCTGCCCGATCGCCTGCAGGCGGCTTCGCCTCTGGTGCCAGCCCTGCGCTCCAGCTGGCTGGTGATGCACGTGAGCGTGATCATGGTCAGCTATGCCGCCTTGCTGGTGGGCTCGCTGCTGTCGGTGGCGGTGCTGTTCACCGAGCGGGGCCGCCAGCTGGAGCTGCGCAGCAGTTCGATCGGCAGTGGCGGCTTCCGCCGGGCCCAGCTGGCAGGGGTGCCCGCGGGCACCGATGCCGACACCACCAGCGGCCAGGGCCTTGAGCTCAGCAGCGTGGCGATCGGCGTGAGCGAACAGCTCGACAGCCTCAGCTACCGCACCATCACCGTGGGCTTTCTGTTGCTGTCGGTGGGCCTGGTGAGCGGCGCCGTATGGGCCAATGAGGCCTGGGGCAGCTGGTGGAGCTGGGACCCCAAGGAAACCTGGGCCCTGATCTGCTGGCTTGTCTATGCCGCCTATCTGCACACCCGGCTGAGCCGCGGCTGGCAGGGCAGGCGACCGGCCCTGGTGGCCTCCGCCGGTCTGGTGGTGATCGTCGTCTGCTACATCGGCGTGAATCTGCTCGGCATCGGCCTGCACAGCTACGGCTGGTTCCTGGGCGCCTGAGCCCAGGCGGTTCGAGCAAGCAAGAAGTTCTGGAGCAGCCAAAGAGCAACCCAAGAGCTGACTGAGAATGGCAGGCAAGCTCAGGCCGCCACAAGCCTTTCAGCCAACGGCCCACTCTTAGCCTGCTTCCAATGGCCTACCCCTGAAGGGCCTACTCCTGAATGGCAGCATCCCCCGAACGACCTGAGGCCGCTCGGGGGATGCACCTAGCCGATCTAGACGCCGATCAGACCAGGATTGCTTCGGGGCGACGGCTGTTGCGGATGCCAGCGATCGCTTCGCGGTAATCAGGCGCGTTGAACACGGCCGAACCGGCCACGATCGCGTTGGCACCGGCTTCCACCACCTGCCAGGTGTTGTTCGCCTTGAGACCGCCATCGACTTCGATCCAGGGATCGAGACCCCGCTCATCGCACAGGCGACGCAGCCGGCGCACCTTCTCCACTGCCGAGGGGATGAAGCTCTGGCCACCGAAGCCGGGGTTGACACTCATGATGAGCACCAGATCGCACAGCTCGAGGCAGTATTCGAGAGTTTCCAGCGGTGTGCCGGGGTTGAGCACCGCGCCGGCCTTCTTGCCGAGATCCTTGATCTGGCCAAGGTTGCGGTGCAGGTGAGGGCAGGCTTCCACCTGCACATAGATGTGATCGGCGCCCGCCTTGGCGAAATCGCCCACATATCGCTCGGGCTCCACGATCATCAGGTGCACATCGAGCGGCTTCTGCGTGACAGGGCGCAGCGCTTCGACGATCAGTGGGCCGATGGTGATGTTGGGGACAAAGCGTCCGTCCATCACATCCACATGGATCCAATCGGCCCCCGCCTCGTCAACGGCCCGCACCTCGTCGCCGAGACGGGCAAAATCTGCAGACAGGATCGACGGGGCGATCACCAGAGGCTTCGTGCTCATGGCTGGGGCCACCGGGGCAAGAGATCGCTCCCATTGTAGGAAGAGGACGGCACCGTTTCCCCAGCCGCCGGTTTGCCCCATGGGGCACTGATACAGTCGCCACGGCCAGATACCGAAACAAACCTGCTGCAGCTGGTCTGCCGGTTCTTGCTTCGGCACCGCCGCTCCCCCCCCTGCCGGACTTTTGTGGATCGCACCCTCATTCAGGAACTGCTCGAAGTTGTCGAGCAGGCCGCCATTGCCTCTGCGCACCTGACCGGCCTCGGCAAGAAAGATGAAGCCGATGCTGCTGCCGTGGAGGCCATGCGCCTGCGGATGGGCAGCATCGCCATGCAGGGCCGGATCGTGATCGGCGAAGGGGAGCGCGACGAAGCCCCGATGCTGTACATCGGCGAAGAAGTGGGCAGCGGCACCGGCCCCGGCGTGGATTTCGCCGTGGATCCCTGCGAAGGCACCAACCTCTGCGCCAACGCCCAGGACGGTTCGATGGCGGTGCTGGCCGCCTCCGACCGCGGCGGCCTGTTCAACGCCCCCGACTTCTATATGAAGAAGCTGGCGGCACCGCCGGCGGCCAAGGGCAAGGTGGACATCCGCAAGAGCGCCACTGAAAACATCGCCATTCTCAGCGCCTGCCTCGGCCTGCCTGCCGACGAGCTGGTGATCGTGGTGATGGACCGCGCCCGCCACAAGGATCTGATCGCCGAGATCCGCACCACCGGCGCCCGGGTGAAGCCCATCAGCGACGGTGACGTGCAGGCGGCCATCGCCTGTGGCTTCTCCGGCACCGGCACCCATTGCCTGATGGGCATTGGCGCCGCTCCGGAAGGGGTGATCTCCGCCGCCGCCCTGCGCTGCCTGGGTGGCCACTTCCAGGGCCAGCTCGTGTACGACCCGGCGGTTGCCCAGACCTCCGAATGGGCCGATTACACCAAGGAAGGCAACATTGCCCGCCTCAATGAGATGGGCATCACCGACATCGACAAGGTGTACGAGGCCGAAGAGCTGGCCTCCGGCGAGAACGTGGTCTTCGCCGGCAGCGGCATCACCGATGGCCTGCTGTTCAAGGGCGTGAAGTTCGAGCGTGACTGCACCCGCACCAGCAGCCTGATCATTTCCTCGCTCGATTCCAGCGCCCGCTTCACGGACACCATCCACATCAAGCCCGGCGCTCAAAGCGTCGCGCTGCGCTGACCCCACCCCATGCACATCGCCGTCGTCGGGCTCAGCCATCGCACGGCTCCAGTCGAAATCCGGGAGCGCCTCAGCATCCCGGAGCAGACGATGGAGGAATCCCTCCACATCCTGCGCGGCGATGCCCAGGTGCTTGAGGCGTCCATCCTCAGCACCTGCAACCGGCTTGAGATCTACACCCTGCTGCGCCACCCCGAGCAGGGCATCACGGCCGTGGGCTCCTTCCTGAGCCAGCACTCGGGCCTTGATTTCGGCGAACTCACCCCCCACCTCTTCACTTATCACCATGAAGAGGCGGTGGGTCACCTGCTGCGGGTGGCTTCAGGGCTCGACAGCCTGGTGTTAGGGGAGGGGCAGATCTTGTCCCAAGTGAAAAAGATGGTGCGGCTGGGCCAGGAGCACGGCTCGATCGGCCCGATCCTCAACCGGCTGCTCACCCAGGCGGTGAGCACCGGCAAGCGGGTGCGCACCGAAACCAATCTCGGCACCGGCGCCGTATCGATCAGCTCGGCGGCGGTGGAGCTGGCCCAGCTCAAGGTGGGCCAGAGCCGCGGCCTCGACGACCTTGTGTCCCTTGAAGGCGAGCAGGTGGCGGTGGTGGGAGCGGGGCGCATGTCCCGGCTGCTGCTGCAGCACCTGCAGGCCAAGGGCTGCCGCGCGCTGGTGCTGCTCAATCGCACCGTGTCACGGGCGGAAGCTCTGGCGGCGGATTTTCCCGAGCTGCCGGTGCAATGCCGGCCGCTCGAAGACCTGGACCATTGCCTCAGCACCTGCTCGCTGGTGTTCACCAGCACAGCCGCCGAAGAGCCGATCATCGACGCCGCCCGGCTGGAAGGGCTCAACCGCCGCTCCTCGCTGAAGCTGATCGACATCGGCGTGCCGCGCAACATCAGCTCCGACGTCGCCGGGCTGGTTGGGGTGGAGGCCTTCGATGTGGACGATCTGCAGGAGGTGGTGGCCCGCAACCAGGAGGCCCGCCGTGAGATCGCCGCCGAAGCCGAAGGGCTCCTGCAGGAGGAAGCCCGCCAGTTCCTCGACTGGTGGGATGGCCTGGAAGCGGTGCCCACCCTCAACAGGCTCCGCCAGCAGCTGGAACTGATTCGCGAGCAGGAGCTGCAGAAAGCGCTCAGCCGCATGGGCCCCGATCTCTCGGCACGGGAACGCAAGGTGGTGGAAGCCCTCACCAAGGGCATCGTCAACAAGATTTTGCACAGCCCGGTCACCCATCTGCGGGCCCCCCAGCCACGGCAGCAACGCCACCAATCCATGAAGGTGCTCCATGAGCTGTTCGCGCTTGATGAGCCCAGCGGAGAAGGCTGAGTTCCAGATCACCGACTGGGGGTCACGTGCTCCGG
>CALFOF010000033.1 GCA_937919075.1 uncultured Cyanobium sp.
GCTCCGGGGTGGTGGTGTCTTGCCGCGCGTGTCCTTTTTTGAGCCGTTTCGCACACCATATGTGGTGTGGTGAAGCCTCCTTTAATGCACACTGCCGCATGGCACTGCCCCGCCGCAGCTTCACCACCGCCGCCGCAGCACCACCACCGCTGAACCTTTCCTCGATGCGTCTGTTGATTCTGGGTCTCAATTTTTCCCCTGAGCCCGTTGGAATCGGCCGCTACACCGGCGAACTTGCCACCTGGTTGGCAGCCCGCGGCCATCAGCTGCAGGTGATCAGCGCGCCTCCTTACTACCCCAGCTGGCGGCTTCAGCTTCCCTTCCGCAACCGCTACAGCCTTGAGCGCTACAGCCGTGAGCGCAGCCACGGCCCCGGCGGCCTCGTGGTGCAACGCTGCCCGCTCTGGGTGCCCAGCCAGCCCACCACCTTCAAGCGACTGTTTCACCTCGCCACCTTTGCGCTCTCCTCGACCCTGCCCCTGCTGGCCCAGTTGCGCCATCCCCCCGATCGCCTGCTGGTGATCGCGCCGGCGTTCTTTTCTGCCGCCCCGGCCCTGCTGTTCACCGCCCTGGCCCGCCTGCGCGGCCGCCGTGTGCCCGCCGTGCTGCACATCCAGGATTTTGAACTTGATGCCGCCTTCCAGCTTGGCTTCATCGCCGGCGGCCCCCTCCAAACCATCGCTGAGGCGATCGAACGCTTCTTTCTTCGTCGCTTCGCCGCCGTTTCCTCCATTTCCGCCACCATGTGCGCCCGACTCAGCCGCAAGGGGGTCACCTCCAGCCGCATCTGGTTGTTTCCGAATTGGGTGGATTGCGCCGCCATCGAACCAACCCCGTCGCCGGCCCAGCCCGCCTGGCGCCAAGAGCTCGGCATCCCCGAGCACGCCGTGGTGGCCCTCTACTCCGGCAGCATGAACCGCAAGCAAGGCCTTGAGCTGCTGGCCACCACCGCCCATTCCCTGGCCGATCACCCCACCCTGCACTGGATCTTCTGCGGCGATGGCCCCTCCCGCGCCCCCTTCGAGGCCTCCTGCACTGCCCTGCCCCGCGTGCACTTTTTGTCCCTCCAGCCCGCCGAGCGCTTCACCGCCCTGCTGCAGCTCGCCGACATTCACCTCCTGCCCCAGCGCGCCGGGGCCGCCGATGTGGTGATGCCCTCCAAGCTGCTGGCCATGCTCGCCAGTGGCCGCCCGGTGCTGGCCACCGCCGAACCTCACACCAGCCTCGCCGCCGCCATCTCCGGCGCTGATCCCTGCGGGGTGGTCACCCCCCCAGGGGATGCCGCGGCTCTCGCCACCGCCGCTGGCGCCCTGGCCGAAAGCTCCGCCCTGCGCGCCGCCATGGGGGCCGCCGCGCGTCAGCGGGCCCTCACCGAATGGGACCGTGAAGCCGTTCTCACCAGATTTGAACAGAACTTAATCAATCTATAATCAATTTCGCCGTTCCCTCGGTACTCACTTCTACGCTCCCAATCTCCACGCGTATCCACGCCCCAATCTGTGCGCAGACCCCGAGCCAATCCTTACGCACAACGGCGCTCTTTAGCGCCCATCTCTGCCTTCGCCTTCGCGCTCTTTTGAGCTTTCGATGACATTTACCGGCTTCCTGCGGCTCTACAGCAAAGACTTCACCCGTATTCAGCGTTGGCTCGATCCGCTCGTGCTCGGTGCCAGCTACCTGCTGTTCGCCGAGATCGATCAAGGTTTCGGCCTGCCGTTGCTCAGCCTTGATCAGCTGGCCGCGCTTTCCATCGTGGCCGTCTCCGCCCTTTGGCTCGGTCAGGCCAACATTTATCAGAGCTACCGGCAGCAGAGCCTCTGGTTGCTGCTGCGCCGCCTGGTGGTGAGCTGGAGCACGGTTCTCATGCTCCTGCTGCTGCTCGCCTTCTTCACCAAAACCAGCGAACAGTTTTCTCGCCTCACCGTGGTCCATGCGGCGTTGTTTGGGTATGGCTGGTTGCTGCTCTGCCACTTCGGCGGCCGCAATCTGCTGCGCCATTACCGCATCAAAGGAGGTAACTCCCGCACCGTGGTGTATTGGGGCCCCGCTGCCACGGCCAGTACCTTTTACCAGCAATTGCTCAACCAGCCGCAGCTCGGCCTGCGCCTGGTGGCCTGGTTTGAATCTCGCTCTCTCGAGCCCACCGTCCTGCCGCAATGGATGCCGCCCTCCAGCGGTGGTCTCTCCGAAATGCGCCATTGGCTGGAGTCCAACAGCCCCGATCAGATCTACTTCAGCTATGCCCCCGATCGCCGCTCCAGCCATTTCTCGATGGCCGAAGTGATCCGCTTCTTCGGTGACACCTGCCTCCCCGTTTACTACGTCCCCCACTGGGCCGAGGAGGGCATGCGCTTCGATGTTGAGCGTCTTGGCAACCAGTTGGTGGTGGGGCTCTGGGCCTTCCCGGAGGCCAACCTCGAGCGCCAGGTCAAGCGGGTGATGGATGTGCTGGGCTCTCTGCTGTTATTGCTGATCCTTTCGCCGCTGCTGCTGCTGATCGCCGCCCTGATTACGCTCACCAGCCCCGGCCCGGTGCTGTTTTCCCAGGAGCGCTATGGCTTTCGCGGCCAGCGCTTTCGCATCCTCAAGTTCCGCAGCATGTCGGTGCTGGAGGCCGGCGACCAGCAGGGCCTGGTGCAGGCCTGTCGCCATGATCCGCGCGTCACCCCGCTCGGGCGTGTTCTGCGGCGTTGCTCGCTCGATGAGCTGCCCCAGCTGATCAATGTGCTGAAAGGTGAGATGAGCCTGGTGGGCCCCAGGCCCCATGCGGTGGATCACAACGAGCTCTACCGCGGCCAGATCACCGCCTTCATGCAGCGCCACCAGTTCAAACCCGGCATGACCGGCCTCGCCCAGGTGGAGGGCTGGCGCGGTGAAACCTCCACGCTGCAGATGATGTCCTGCCGCATCGCTGCCGATCTGCGCTACCAGCGTGATTGGTCGCTCCGCCTCGACTTCAAGATCCTGCTGCGCACCTTCTTCGCCTTGTTCTCAACCAACGCCTTCTAACAACGCGCCTTCTAACCGCGCTCAACGCCTTCTAAACCGCGCCGCTTTTGATCACCCCCCCAAATCAACCGAACCAGCTTTTGCCGTCGCTGCGCTTGCGGCTGAGGCGGCGGGCCTGTTGCGCCGTGTACTGGCCCACGCTTGGGTTGGCGACGAGCGGATCCACGTGGGCCACCTGCAGCCACAGCTCGCGCGGCGCCCAGCGCACGCTGTGCTGCACCGCATCCAGCCGCACCACATGGCACCAGCGGCTCGTGCCGCACGCCGCGCAGAACAGCTCCTCGAGCCACTCATTGCTGAGTACCAGCACCGGGAAGGCGTTGATCACCAGCCGCGCCTTGCCATCCGGCATGCCCCGCTGCTTCAGCTGCTCGGCGGTGAGCAGATGCAGAAAATACTTCCTGCCGTTGCCGACCAGTTTCTGCTCGCGATGGGCAGGGCAGAACAGCTCGCGGCGGCGACTGCGTTGGCGGGGCAGGCGCTGTTGCTGTGGCCCGGGGCCCTGGTGCGTGTGATCACTCCCTGCCTGCATGCCCAGCCGCGTCTTGAAGAGTCGATTGTCGCCCGGCACTTGGGTTTTGAGCCTTCTGCGGAACTTTTACCGCAGGATGCCCACATCGGAACGCTCGCCCCGTCCATGACAGCCGGTTCATGGCTGCCGGCGGCGGCCCAGGACGTAGCCCACGCCCAGCCCGACCGCACCACCGGGGCAGGCTCATGCAGCAACAGGTCCCTGGATGTTCAGGATGGCCGTTGGCGGCGCTGCCCGAAAGGCTGCAGGCTCCCCCTCACAGCGCCAGGACCTGTTGATACAGCGCGGCCGGGGTCAGCCCCGCCATCAGATCCCCCCGCTCATCCAGCCGATCCAGCGCCGGATAGTCCCCGAGGAAGGGATGGGGAACACCATCGCCCATCCGCAGGGCAACCGAGGCGCTGCCGTGGTCGGTGCCCTGCGAGGCATTCTCCTCCAGCCGCCGGCCGAATTCGCTCGTCGCCAGCAGGGTGACCCGTGGGCG
>CALFOF010000034.1 GCA_937919075.1 uncultured Cyanobium sp.
CGTGAAAGGCGAGGGCGGTCAGCTCGTCGAGGGCGCGGGTCAGGTCGGTGACATCTCGAAGCAAAAGTCCCACGGCCGGGGCGGAGCCGGGCTCCGCTTCCCCCGGGGAGGGAGGCTGCAGGGTCATCTCCACCTGATGGGCCCTGCCGTCGGCTGCCAGCAGCGGCAGGGTGATCCGACGCTCCTGGCCGGCCAGCACCGCTCCCCAGATCTGCTCGAAGGCCCCCCGCCCCTGGGGTGTGAGGAACTCCAACAGCCGCCGACCCTGCAGCTCCCCTTGCGCCACCGCCAGGATGCGATGCAGAGAGGGATTGGCGAACAGCAGCCTGGTGCCCGAATCAATCTGGCCGAGACCATCCGCCAGCTGGGATACCAACGCCCTATAGCGAGCCTCACTGCTACCAAGCGAAGCGAGCAGATTGGCCTGAACCTGACGAGCCATCTCACTGCTCTCGAGCTGGCGGCGCACGCCGATGTCGCGCAGCGCCAGGGTCCAGCGGGCTTCGCCCTGCTGGAGCAGCGGGTGGGCTTCGAGCTCCAGGGCCAGCGGCTCCCCCTGCAAGGGCTGCAGGTCCACCTCCATCCGCAGCGGCACGGGGTCGGCTGTGGCCGCCAGCCGCTCCTCCAGCAGACGAACCTGGCCAGGATTGGGAATCCACTGCTGCAGCGACTGGCCGTAGAGCGCGTGCTGGGACACCCCCAGGGCCTCTGCCAGACGGCCATTGGCCTCCAGGATCCGCCCACCGGCCCCGGCAAGAATCAGCAGGTCACCGCTGAATTGCACCATCTGGCGCAGATGGGGCAACACATGCACCGCCGCCTGGAGTTCATGGCGCAGCCGCCGAATCTCCCGCTCCAGGCGCTGCCGATCCTCGGCAGAACAGGCGCTCATCGGCAGGCAGGACCGGCGGGGGGATCGTGCAGGGCTCCCAGCACAAACGCCTCAACGGCCGCCCGGTCCTGCAGCCCCAGGTGGCGCGCACCGGTGGGGGCGAGCATGCAGGGAACGCGGTCTAGCTCCTGTCGCCACCAAGTGGTGAGCCGAGCCAAGGCCTCCGGGTCGAGAAACCGCTCCGGATCTGGCTCAACCTCGGCCTGCTGCTGGCAGTGGTGGAGCTCTTGGGCGTTGGCGATGTTGCGTTGATCGCGCCAGAAGGACCGAAAGATCGCCGTGCGCAGGGGCGCCGCCAGGGCGGGTTCATCGGCTTCCACGG
>CALFOF010000035.1 GCA_937919075.1 uncultured Cyanobium sp.
CGCAGAGCACCAGGCCGGCCAGCAGCGGCAGCCGGCGGCCCAGCGGCCCGGCCGCCCAGCCGGCCAGCAGGCCCTGCCAGCGCAGCAACCAGGGAACGGAGCCACTGGCGGAGGCCAGGGCGTTGGGGGTGATGGAAGACATTCAGGCGCCGGGCGTGGGCGGATTATGGGTGCGGCAGGCAGCTTCCTCCAGCCCCTCTGAAGCAGGCGCGTCCGCGCCGTTGCGCCGATACAACACCCTGTACACCGGCAGCCCGAGCGACAGCACGTGCTGCTCCCGCTCGGTGGCCACCGGCAGCGGGTTGGTGGAGCGATACGGACGCGGATCGTCGGCGGGCCGCTCGAAGCAGCCGCTCGCTTCGGTGACCTGCACCATCGGCACGATCACCGCTTCCACATCGCTCTGCAGCAGCAGCTCGCCGCCCGCTGGCAAGGCCGCCGCCAGGGCCGCCACCAGCGAGGGCTGCAGCACCCGTCGCTTCTGGTGGCGTTGCTTGAACCACGGATCGGGAAATTGCAGCGTGACCCGCCGCAGCCGGCCTGGCGGCAGCTGCGCCAGCCAATCCAGCAGGCTCACATTGGCGTTCCAGAACACAAAGCGCAGGTTGTCGAGCTGCAGGCGGCGGCGGTCGTGCTCGGCGGCCTCCACCAGCACCCGGCGGATCTCCACCCCGAGGAAGTTGGTGCCCGGCTGCTGTGGCGCCATCGCCAGCAGAAAGCGGCCCCGGGCGCTGCCGATGTCGAGATGGAGCGGCAGCTGCTGCTGGGCGAACAGCTCCAGAAGAGGCGGCAACGGCCGTGGCTGCTGATGCACCCGGCTGAGCGGGTTGACGTGCTGACGCACCAAGGCTCAGGTCCCGGTGCGGGCGGCCGCAGGGGGCACGCCGTCGTCGTCGTGGTTGGGCACCAGGAAGCCCCAGCTGGCCGTGTAGCCGTGCAGGTGGGTGTTGCCCGCCACCGGGCCGATCTCGCCGTTGCAGAAGGCGCCGGCGATCGGCACCTGAGGAAACTGCTCGCGGCACACACTCACATCCCCATCAGGCTGGCCGTAGAGGCCTTCGCCGCGGCCCAGGCAGGCGAACAGCAGCGCCGCCAGCGGCGTGTCGTCGGTGCGGGCCTGGCGGCGCAGCAACTGGCGCAGTTCCTGGCGAGACGCGGCCGCATCGCGCAGCTGGAACTGCACCTGCTGGCCCACCCGCAGTTTTTCCGCCACCGCCACGGCGCCGTTGCGCGGGTCGACCCCGAGCAGGTTGCGCACCAGAAAGGCCGTGGGTTCCGCCGGGCTGCTTTCGCCGGGCAGGCTGAAGTTGCTGCGCGCCACGCCCAGAAACAGCGAATGGCGCACCTGCTCCCGTTCTGCCGGCGTGAGCGATTGCAGGATCCCCTGCAGGCAGTTGACCGGGCTGTTGGTCTGCTCGCCGGAGCTGAGCTGCAGCACCACGTTGCGTTCCGCCTGCTCGATCTCGAACACCGGGCCGATCGGCCGGCAGCCCTGGGCCACCACCGGATCCAGCCGCCAGGCGCCGCCGATCAGGCAACCCACTGCGCCGGTGAGCACGCGGCCATCAAAAAACAGCGAGCCGTGCTCGGCGCTGTGGTGGCCGGCGATGCCACCCACCTTGGCGGCCGCTGGGTAGGCGTAATCCAGGCCGCTGATCAGATCGTTGATCTTCTGGCAGGTGGGATCCACGAACAGGAGCATGGAGCGGGCCCGCTCCGGGTCGGCGCCCACCCAGTTGATCCAGTCCAGGTTGTCGCCATCGAGATCGGGCAGGGAGGCGGGATCCAGCTCGAACAGCTGCAGATCCGCCCCGGGCAGCCGCAGCAGGGTGACGCTCAGCGCCGGCTGCTGCTCCAGTTCCCGCGCCTGCCCGCTGACCTCGGTGCCGACCACCCCACCGCCGGCACAGCCGATCCAGTGGCGCGCATTCAGGCGGCTGCGCAGCAGCGGCAGCAGGCGGGGCAGATCGCTGGCATAGCTGGTGGAGCAGAACACCAGGGCCAGATCGTTGGCGCCACGGTTGCCGAGCGCCTTCGCCACCTCCTCGATCGCGGCTTCCAGGGAGGGCTGACGGGACAGGGCCGTCTGGCACGAGGCCGGTGCTTCACCGCGTTTGAGCCAAGAGGGCAGGGAAAGCGCAGCCATGGACTGGACCCTACTGCCGGAGCACGACTACGGATAATGGCGCTTCCCGTACCGCCCCTGTGCCAGATCTGCTCTACCGCACCCTGGTGTGGCTGGATTACCGCCTGGCGGTGGTGTTCGCCCTCGGGCTTCCGCTCGTCCTGCTGGTGTGGGCTGTCGCGCGGCGGGAAGGCGCTCTGGTGCGTCTGCTGTCGATTTATTGGAAGGTGGCCAGCCTGCTGGGCATCTCGGTGCTGCTGTTGATCGATGCTCGCCCGCTCGGTTACGTGCTGGCGTTGGTGGCTGAGGTGCTGGTGGTGGTGGCGGTGTGGTTCTGGGTGGATCTCAACGAGGAACTCGACGATCTGCCCCCCTGGCGCCCCCTGCCGCTCACGGTGCGGACCTGGCGCTGGGCGCTCACCTTTTACGGCGTCACGGCGGCGATGTTGAGCGTCACGGCGCTCACCTGCCTGGCGGGCGGCGTGAACCGGCCGGTGTGTCAGGTGTGGCTGGAGGCGCCCCGGCAGCTGCACCAGGTGGCCGTGCGGGCGTTCGGCTTCGTCTTCGGTGGGGAGCTCACCCCGGGGCTCACCGCGTTCTTCGGCTATCTGGCGCTGGCCCTCTACGCGGTGGGGCTGCTGCAGTGGCTGCTGGTGCGGCTGCCGCGCTTTGGCCGGGTGGCGGGGGGCTTCTGATGGCGCCCAGCCTGCCGTCCCTGCTGCAGCGCCTCGAGCGCATCAGCCACGAGCGCCCTGACCGCGTGCTGCGCCTGCGCGGGCGGCTGCCGCTGGAGCTTGAGGGTGCTGCTGAGATGAAGCCTGATGGGCTTGATGCAGAAGGCGAAGCGGCTGCTGCTCAATCTGACGCCTGGGAACCGTTTGAACTGCTGATCTTTCGCGGTTTCTCCAGCAGCGTCACCCACCCCACCGCCTACGACCCCGACCAGAGCGCCCTGCCGCCCGGCGCCGAGCTCGCCAGCGCTGAACTGCTGGCCGGACCGCTCGATCCCAGCAACGAACAGGTGCTGGTGGCGGCCAGCGCGGTGGAAGCCTTCCTCGATCCGGCCGCCTGGGCCTGAGCTGGCTCTGCTTGGCCCGGCTCGGCTCTGGCCTCAGTCCGCTGCTGGCAGGCGCACCGCGCCGCCGCTCACCACGATCCCGCCGGTGGCTGGAACCGTCACCAGCAGCTGGCTGGGCCGGCCCATGGCCTCGCCCTGGCGAATCTCCAACGTGGTGGGCACGGGGATCAGGCCCGCGGCGCGCAGGTAGCCGCCGAGTGCGGCAGCGGCCGAGCCGGTGGCCGGATCCTCCACCACGCCGCCCACCGGAAAGGGGTTGCGGCTGTGGAACAGCTGGCGGTCCTGGCGCCACACCAGCTGCAGGGTGAGCAGGTCTTCGCGCTGCATCAACGCCTTGAGCGGCTTGAAGGCGTATTGGAGTCGGGCCAGCCGCTCCGCCGTGGCGGCAGCCAGCACCAGGTGCCAGGCGCCGGCGTAGGCCTTCATCGGTGGCAGGGCCGGATCGAGCTCCGCCGCCTGCCAGCCCAGGGCCTCGAGCGCGGCGGCCACCAGGGCATCAGCGGCCGGCGCCTGGCGGGGCTCCACCGAGGTGAGCGAGGCCTGCAGCACGCCCTCCCGCTCCGCCACCCGCACCGGCACTGCCCCCACCGGGGTGTGAAACACAAAGTCGCGGCCGGGTCCGGTTTCCGCCAGCAGCACAGCGGCGGCGATCGTGGCGTGGCCGCAGAACGGCACCTCCCCCGCCGGGCTGAAGTAGCGCACCTGCCGCTGCGGGCCGTGCTGCGGCGAGAGGAACACGGTTTCCGAAAACCCCACCGCCGTGGCCAGGCGCTGCATTGCCGCCGCTTCCGGCAACGCTTCGCCCACCCACACCCCGGCCGGATTGCCACCATCGGCGTGGCTGGTGAAGGCCGCCAGACGGTGCAGCTGGGGGGGCTGCGTGGAGGAAAGGCTCAATGGACCGCGGTGCCTCCGCTGTCCGGCAGGTTCAGTTCCGCGGCGGTTGCCGCCGCCCGCAGCCGCACGGTGTAGCCCATGTTTGAGCCAATGCCGGTGCCGCGGTAGGTGCCTGTCACCGGTGCGGCTAGCTGGTGGTCGGGGGCGGCGGCGATCGCCACATGCCCGTCGGCCACGGCCAGCCCGAGGCTGGGGTCGTAGGCGCGCCAGCCGCCGCCGGGCATGTATACCTCGGCCCAGGCGTGCAGCTCCTGCTCGCTCACTTCCGGCGGGTGGTGCATCGAATAGCCGCTCACGAAGCGAGCCGCCAGCCCCTGGCTGCGGCAGGCCTCCACGAACAGCATCGCCGTATCGCGGCAGGCCCCGCAGCGGCTGGTGAGGCAGTCGCCGGCCGGCAACGGCTCACCGTCCGGCCGACCCACGTGGTGAAAGGTGAGGTGGATGGTGTCGGTGAGCTGGGTGAGGAAATCGAGCGTGTTGTGCTGGGCGCCCTCGGCCAGCTCGGCCGCCCAGCTGCGCACCGGCTCCGCCACGGCCCCGCCGCGGCTGGGGGCCAGCGAGGCCGCCTCACCCGGTTGGTAGTGCGCCGGCAGGTGCTGGGCGCCGGCATCGGTGACGATCCAGGCGAATGGGTTGTCCCGCAGGGTCTCCACCACCGACTCCACCTCGATCACCAGCGCCTGCCGCTTCTCCTTGAACCACAGCACCACGGCATCACTGCCGTCGGGTTCCACGATGCTCGC
The DNA here is from genome assembly GCA_937919075.1 of uncultured Cyanobium sp. Taxonomy (GTDB): domain Bacteria; phylum Cyanobacteriota; class Cyanobacteriia; order PCC-6307; family Cyanobiaceae; genus MW101C3. Next base: position 4,844 of record CALFOF010000035.1, read on the forward strand.
CTGGCCCAGCGGGGTCTCCACGATGCGCAGGCTGTGGCGCAGCAGCCGCTGGCTGGCGTCCTGCCGCGGCGTCAGCCGCAGCGTCATCGGCTCAAGGAACACCGGCTGGTCGTAGGTGTAATCGAGGCGGTGGCGGATGTGAAACAGCATCAGACGGGGGATTTCGGCCGCGGCGCCGGTTGGTGCAAGGGCCTTCCACCATCGTGCCTCCCGTAGGTTGGGCCGCCCGATCGCTTGGCATTCGCTGACACATGCGTTTGGCTGTGCCGCGCACCAACGGCTTGCCGGGTGCCTCCTTAATGTGTCTTCATGAACAAGTCGCTTCCCCAACCCCTTGCCGCGCCTGAGCCGCCCGGTCCTGGAGTTGTCCTCGACGGCGCCTCCGCCACGCGCATCGATGAGCCCTGGGCTTCCGGGCAGCGCAAGCGCTATCTGCGCAGCCTGGCGCCGATCGAAAAAGCCGAGACCAACTGAAGGGCAGGCTTCCTCCGCGCGCGGGTTGCCGCTGACCAGCCCACTGCCGTGCTGGCCGACACAGCGGCCTGTGGCGCGGCAGACACCGATGGGTGCTCTGGCCAGATGGCCTTAACGGAACCTCAACATGGGGCCCCTACAACGGTTTGCGACTCCATGAGCCCCCTTGGCAATGGGACTGACGGAAGAAGAACAGGCGATCGTGATGGCCGCCCGGCAGTGCGGAATGATCAGCGAGAGCGAACAGGTGCGTTACCTCTGTGGGAACCGATGCATCCTGTGGGCCCTGGGCCTGGCGCCGTTCACGCTGGGGTTCTCGTTGATCCTCTGCCCGCTCGTCTGGGTGGCGCAGCACGACATGACCGGCCGGTCAATTGATCGCCTGCGCCAGCAACTGGCCGCGACACCCTTCGCTCAGGGTTGATCGCTCAGGGCCAACGATCAGTCTTCGTCGATGTCTTCGCCGCCGACCGGTACGAGGCGAATCTGCTTGCGACCCAGCTTGAGTTCGAATTCATCGCCGGGTTTGAGATCGAGCAGACCGGTGTAGGCCTTGCCGACCAGCAGGTTGCCGTTGCCTTGCACCGTGGCCACGAAGCTGAGTTTGCGGCCGCCTTTGCTGACCGGGGAACCCGCGCCATTGCCAAGGCTTACGCCTTTGGCTTCAAGCAGCGCTTCGTAGAAGGCGGTGAAGTTGAGCCGCTCTGTGCCGTCCTTCTTGGTGCTGAGATAACCGCAGCTGCGGACGAGCTCAGACTTGGAGGCATCGCCAAGCTCCTTGACTTTGGCGAGCAAATCAGATCCAGTGAGCATGTTCGGATGCGCCTGAAGACTTCTTCAACATAGCAATCGAAGGGCATGGCTCTGCAAGTGGTTGCCCAATTCAAGCCGCGATCCAGCCGCAACAACGTATGACCGCCCCCGAAAATGGAGCTCGTTCGCTTAGCTGGTCCCTGGCGAGACCGGGCCTGATGGCTCTGGACGAGGGCTCAGTTCCCTGCTATAGAAATGATCCTGGGTGCCGCAGAGGTTGTCCCAGAACGTGAAATAAAGGCCGAAGTGAACCCTGTGCTTGCGGTGGTGAAGCGAATGATGCTGGGGCCCGATCACCCAGCGACCCAACCAGTGGTGAGGAAATGAACCCGGTAGCCGATCGAGGCCGAGATGGTTCACCACTGCCCACACGCTCATGGTGGTGAGCACCGCCAGCAGGGTCACCACATGGAGCGGCACCACGAACACGATCGCCACCAGGAACACCGCTTGAACCGCCGCTTCGGCCGGATCGAAGGCGAAGGAGGTCCAGGGTGTGGGGCATGGTGAGCGGTGGTGGCCCTGATGCAAGCGCGCGAACAGGGCAGGGTGATGGAACAACCGATGGGTGGCGTAAAAATAACCGTCCTGCAGGATCAGCGCGGCGCCATAGCTGAGGGCTGCATAGAGCAGGCCATGGCCGTCAAGGCCGTCGTAGAGGAGGGTGAAGCCATGGTTGTAGGCCGTCATCATCGCGGCGGTGGCGAGCGCGAAGATCGCCGCCGATATCACCGAAAGCCGGATGTCATGGCCGATCCAGTGGCGCGAGGGGCGGCGACCGATCGCCTGCGGCTGCAGCTGCGGTGGCAGCTGCAGCGAAGCCTCTGCGGCCACGATCGCCGTGGCACCTGCAGGCTCCGATCGGTAAAACAGCAGATGGGAGATTCCGGCCACGAGGAAGTAGCGCAGCACGATCACCGCGAAGAACACCACCACGTAGAAGCCGAAACCGTGGCTCTGCATGCCTGAACGCCATTCCCTTCACCGTATGGGCGCCGGAGGATTCCCCCAGGGTGGGTTTCCCCCTGCGGCCCGCCCGGCCGCCGCTCTCCCTGCTGACGGGGCTGTCCCTGACCCTGCCGAAGGTGCTGCCACCCGGGGTGGTGATCCGCCCAGCACCACCGTGATCAGCCATCAGCCCTTCCAGCCCGCCAACCGCGAGGCGGCCTGGGAGCGCGCCAGGGCGCGGGCGGCGGGCAGGGCCGGTTCGAGCCGCAGGGAGGTGAACGGCGGCAGGTAGCGGCTGCGCAGCCAGGCCCCCCAGCGGAACTCATGGAAGGGGATCAGGGGTGCCGGCTCGATCACCCCCTCCCGCTTCAGCTTCCACACCAGGCTGCGGTAGGGGTCGTCGTGCAGCTCCAGCAGGCTGCTGGGCAGCTGCTCCGGCGGCAGGGGCCCCTGGCCGCGGCCGTCGAAGAGATACAGCCAGCCCAGCGCCCGCAGCTCCTGCAGCACCGAGGGGCGGTCGCTGTGGTCGAGCTGGCGCACCAGGTAGCCGAAGGCAGTGGCCCTGGGGTCCACATCCAGCAGGCCGCGCAGGCGATGGTGCCGGTCCACCATCCAGAGGCCGCCAGCGGCGCTGCGTGCCAGCGGCACCGGCTTCTTCCTCAGGTAGCTGCGCCGCTGCTTGTCGGGTTCGCCTCTGAAATCAGCCCGCCGGTGCAGCACCTCGGCCAGGCCGATGCACATCTGCGTGGGCTGCAGCTCCGCTACCGGCACTTCGAACAGCGCCTCGGCCTCGGGCGGGGGCGGCAGGGGCTCAAAGGGGGGCAGATGCAAGACCATCACACGCTCGGCGCTGAGGATTGACCAGGGAGGCCAACCCCGACCAGCTTTTCACCCATCGGCGCCCTGCCACACCTACAACCGCAACAGAAGAGATGGTTTACAGGCCATGGAGTTGCCAACATGTACGGAATGTGCCAATACCGCCAACTCTTGAAGACCTGTTAATCCATTCATAACGCAAATGGGCGCATTGCGTTGCTATCTATACGTTGCCCCCAATTGGCTTTTCTGATGACCTTCGCGAAGAAGGCCCTAATTCTCTCCGCTGTCAGTGCTGCCAGCGCTGGAATTGTGATTCCGGTCCTTGCCCAGAGCACTTCGATCAGTGGAGCCGGGGCTACCTTTCCCGCTCCGGCCTATCAACGCTGGGCCGTTGAATTCGCCAGGGAAACCAAGAAGCAGGTGAACTACCAGTCGGTGGGATCCGGCGCCGGTGTTCGCCAGTTCCACGCCGGCACTGTTGATTTCGGCGCCACTGACGAAGAACTGCAGGCCTCCAAGGGCGAGTTCACTGCTGGCGTCACCGCCCAGCGCGGTGCCCTGCAGATTCCGATGATGGGCGGCACCGTCACCCCTGCCTACAACAACCCCAGTTGCAAGAACCTCAAGCTCACCCAGCGCCAGGTTGCCGACATTTTCCTCGGCAAAATCAAGACCTGGGAACAGCTGAAGTGCGGCACCGGCCCGATCCGGGTGGCCCACCGTTCCGACGGTTCCGGCACCACCTTCGTGTTCACCAACTCCCTCTCCTGCTTCTCGCCTGAGTGGAAGTCAAAGGTGGGCACCGGCAAGGCCGTCAAGTGGCCCGTGGGCCTCGGTGGCAAGGGCAATGAAGGCGTGGCTGGCATCATCCAGAACACCCCCGGCTCGATCGGTTATCTGAACCAGGCCTTCGTCAAAGGCAGGATCGTGGGCGCTGCCGTCCAGAACAAGGCCGGCAAATTCGTGCTGGCCAACGACGTCACCGGTGCTGCCGCCCTCAACGGCGTCAAGCTGGATGCTCGCCTGGGTGGTGAAGATTGCAACCCGGCTGGCGCCAACGCCTTCCCGATCGCTGCCTTCACCTGGATCCTGGCTTACCAGCGTGGCAACGGCGCCAAGACCGACACCATCAAGCAGTTCCTGAACTGGGGCCTCTCGCCCAAGGGTCAGGCCATCGCCAAGCAGCTTGATTACGTGCCCCTCACCGGTGCCGTGCTGGCGCGCGCCCGCGCCGAAGTCAACAAGATCGGCCGTTGATCGCGCTGACCACCCCGCTCTCCTGAGCGCCGTTCTGGGGGCTTCGGCCCCCCTTTTTTGCGGAACTTTGAGGCCGATTCGCAGCCACTGCCCACATTCGCCCCTGCTTGAGCCCTTGCCGCCCCACGGCCCTTCACCTACCGCCCATCCAGGGCCTTAGCCGCTGCTTAACCGACTCCTTATCCGGCCTTTGCCTCCTTGTCGGTCGTCCTCCATACGCTCATTGGTGTCCCCGGGTGATGGCCATGGTTTCGACGCCTTTCCGCGATGCCGGCCGCAGTGGCGCCATTCGAAACATCCTCGAAACCAGCTATCGCAACCGCAACCTGCTGCACGTCACCGCCGGAAGTGGCGTGCCGTTGATCAAGAACAGCATCTGGCTGGTGGTGCGCGGCATGGTGAAGCTTGAGGCCGTCACCATGCATGGCGATGCGCTGCTGCTCGGCCTGGCCGGCCCCAACGAACCCTTCGGTGAACCGCTCACCAATGTGCAGGCCTATGGCGCCTACACAATCTGCGATTCCGATCTGCTCTGCCTCTCCTGCGCCGAGATCGAGCAGTCCCCCCATCTGGCCATGGCGATGATGCAGGCGCTGGTGTCGCGCTATCGCCAGGCCGAAACCATGCTGTCGCTGCTGGGGCTGCGGCGGGTGGAAGAGCGGGTGCGCGGCTTTCTGGAATTGCTGGCCCAGGATTATGGCCAGGCCTGCGAAACCGGCCTGCGGCTCAACCTGAGGCTCACCCATCAGGAACTGGCCAGCGCCCTCTCCA
>CALFOF010000036.1 GCA_937919075.1 uncultured Cyanobium sp.
TGTACTTGTACTTGTACTTGTACTTGTACTTGTACTTGTACTTGTACTTGTGCTTCCGCGGCGCAGGAATAGATGTCTGTAACAGGAACAGGAGACGTGCAGGATTGCTTGAATCAGTCAGCAATCAGTATCGGTAATCAGCAATCAGTAATCATTGGTCAATAGTCGACGCCGCGCTTGAGATCCACGCCGCGCTCGGCGTAGTGCTTGTGGCAGACCATCTCTGAATGAACGCTGGCCAGATCGAAATAGGCCGGCGGATTCTTGCAACGTCCGGTGATGATCACTTCGGTTTCAGCCGGCTTGCGCAGCAGGGTCTGCACGATCGGCTCCACCGGCAGCAACTCCAGATCCACGGTGGGATTCAGTTCATCGAGGATCACAGTTTTGTAGAGGCCGCTGGCGATCGCTGCCCGGGCGATCTCCCAGGCCCGCTCCGCTTCCACATAATCGATCGGTTGCTGCTGGCCGCGCCACACGATCGCATCGCGGCCTGAGCGCAGATGATCCACGAGATGGGGATAGCTTTCGCGCAACGCGGCGATGGCGGCATCTTCGGTGTAACCGGTGCCGCCTTTGAGCCATTGGAGGATCAGCACCCGGTGGCTTTTGTCCTGGCTGATGCCACGGCCGATCGCCTGCAGCGCCTTGCCCAGGGCGCTGGTGGATTTGCCCTTGCCCTCACCGGTGTAGATCTCGATTCCGCTGAGCCGGCCGCCTTGATCCTCGTGGTGATGGGCCCGCATCTCTGAGTGCAGATCGGCCAGTTGCACCAGTTGGGCCGGTGCCCCCCGGCCGGTGACGATCACTTCCATCCCCGCCGGTTTGTCCGCCAGGGTGCGCACCACCTCGCTTGTCTCCAGCAGACCCAGGTCGAGCACCGGGTTGAGCTCATCGAGCACCACCACGGAATAGAGCGCGCTGGCGATGGCGCCTTTGGCGATGTCCCAGCCGCGCTGCGCTTCCTGCCGGTCGAAGGCCGTGGCTTCGCCAGCGGTGAAGAAATCGCCGCGGCCGGTGCGCACCTGATCGATCAGGTGGGGGAAGCCCTGCTGCAGCGCTTCGATGGCCGCGTCCTCGTCGTAGGCGCGCCCCGGGCCCTTCAAAAAGCGCAGCAGCAGCACCCGTGTGCGTTTCTGCTCGCAGATTCCCAGGCCGATGGTGCGCAGCACCACGCCGAGGGCTGCCTGGCTTTTCCCCTTACCTTCGCCGTCGTAGACGTGCAACTGGCCGTGGCTGCGCTCACTGCTGCCTGCGGCCGTGCGGATCCCGATGCCCCGGCCGTTGCTTGTGGTCGCTGCCATGGCCCCGGCTTCTACGATCAGATGCTAACGATCGGCAGTGACTGGAATGTCTCCACCAGCACTGCCGTTCCAGGTGGGCCAGGGCGCCGCTGTTCCTGCCCTGCACCGCCAGCTGGAGGCCTTGCCGGCCGATCTGGGCATCCTGCTGGAGCGGCTACGCGCTCGGCTGCACGGTTTTGGCGCAGTGGTGGTGGCCTATTCCGGCGGGGTGGACAGCGCCCTGGTGGCAGCGGTGGCAGCCGAACAGCTGGGCGATGCGGCCCTGGCCGTGACGGGTGTTTCCCCTGCCCTGGCTCCCCATCTACTCCAGGAGGCACGCCAGCAGGCGGCCTGGATGGGCATCCGTCACCAGGAGGTGGCCACCGCCGAATTGCAGGATCCTGCCTACTTCCGCAACCCCGCCAACCGCTGCTACGCCTGCAAGAAGGAGCTGCACGGGGTGCTGGCGGATCGGATCGCCGCCGGCAGCGGCCTGCAGGTGGTCGATGGCGTCAACCTCGACGACCTCGGCGATTACCGCCCGGGGATCGAGGCCGCCCGGGAGCATGGGGTGATCTCACCGCTCGCGGAACTCGGCATCGACAAGGCGGCCGTGCGTCAGATCTCGCGTGCGCTCGGTTTCCCCTGGTGGGACAAACCTGCCCAGCCGTGCCTCTCCTCCAGGTTCCCCTACGGCGAGCCGATCACGGCGCAGCGCCTTGAACGATTGGCGCGCGCCGAAGACTGGTTGCGCCGCCAGGGGGTGCGCGAGTTGCGGGTGCGGGTGCAGGGGGAGACGGCCCGGATCGAGGTGCCCGTCGACCAGCTCGACTCCTTTTTGCTCCGGCTGCCGCGGCAGGAATTGGTGGACACGTTCCTGGGCCTTGGATTCACCGCCGTGAGCCTGGACCTGGAAGGTCTGGTGAGCGGCAAGTTGAACCGCCAGCTAAACAGCCAGTTGCCTGGCGCAGCAACGGGACGAAGCTGAGGGACGCCAAACCATGGGACGTTCAGCGCTCAGAGAGAGGCCAAGCAATGGCAAGACAACTGTCGGGCAACCGCCGGGCAACCGCCGGGCAATGGCATGGCCAGACACTGAAAAAGGTGGGTAGGGCACTGAACGCCCGCCCACCTTGGCCCTCTTGATGTGCACCAGTCTGGATCAGGCGGCGGGCACGGGTTCGCGGATTCCGTCGGCGATTGATGCGGGCGTTTCGCGACGGAAGCTCTTCAACTTCCGCCGTGTGGCACCGAGTTCCTGGCCAAGGACATCACAGGCCCGCTCCGGCATGGTGTGATCCCCGCAGGTGAACACATCGACGGCGGCGTAACCGGATTCCGGCCACGTGTGAATCGAGATGTGGGATTCGGCCAGAAGAGCAAGCCCCGTAACGCCCTGCGGTTCGAACCGATGGGTGATGAGGTTCAGGAGAGTGGCGCCAGCACGTTTCGCTGCTGTCGTGATGGCGGTCCTGAGGAAGGCTTCGTCGTCGAGCTTCTGCGGGTTGCAGTCGTAGAGCTCGAGGATGCAGTGTTTGCCCACCATCGTTTCAGGTGAGCTCGCCGCGGGTTCAGCCGGGGCAGGGGACGTGGGGTGCTTAGGGCTCTTCAGGCTTTGGGCTCCGTTCCATCCCGGGTTGGGGTGGAGGCAGGGCAGGGTTTGGGTCATCGAATCTGAACAAAGAACAATGCATCTTAGTGCCCGCTTTAAGGCCACAAGTGGATCGCCCCTGCCTCGATCCCCACCCGTTGGGAGCCTGCGGCCCAGCGATCGCTGAAGCCTTCCAGGTGGGTGGTGCTCACCAGGCACTGATGCGCCTCCCCCACCGCTTCCAGTAGCACCTGCTGGCGGGTCGGGTCGAGCTCGGCGAGCACGTCGTCGAGCAGCAGCAGGGGTGGCTCGCCGCAGAGTTGCTGCACCAGCTCCAGCTCGGCCAGCTTCAGCGCCAGAACAAGGGTTCGCTGCTGGCCGGCCGAGCCAAAGCGGCGGGCCGGCTGATCGCCGAGCAGCAGGCCCACCTCGTCGCGGTGCGGCCCCACCTGGCACTGGCCCAGCCGGCGCTCCTCGTGGCGCTGACGCTGGAGCTGCTCGATCAGGGCGTCCCGCCATGGGGCCTCTTCCTCCTCCCCCTCCAGCACGCTGCCGGGCTGGTAGCGCAGCTCCAGCTGCTCACGGCCTCCGCTCAGCCGGGCCTGCCAGGCGGCCGCGAGTGGTTGCAGGCGCGCCAGCGCCCGCCGCCGCCGCCGGTGCAGCCGGGTGCCGACCACCGCCATCTGATGGTCGAAGGCATCAAGCAAGGCCTCCTGCTCCGTCCCGGGCAGGCCCCCGCGCCAAAGGCGGCTGCGCTGCCGCAGCAGGCGGGCGTAGCGGCTCAGCAGCTCGCTGTAGACGGGCTCGAGCTGCAGCACCACCCGGTCGAGCCATTGGCGCCGCAGGGCCGGTTCGCCGCGCACCAGGTGCAGGTCGAGGGCGCTGAAGCCGACGCAGCGCAGCGGACCGATCAGATCGTGCTGGCGGCTCAGGGTCTTGCCGTTGCGCCGTGCCGTGCGTCCGCCCCGCTGGCGCAGTTCCAGTTCCAGGGCGTCACTGGCGTTGGCCGCGCCATGGCTGTTTGCCGTTGCCAGCTCACGGCAGAAGCCGCGCACCAAGGCGTGGCTTTCGCCGTGCTGGATCAGGTCGAGGTCGCTGCCGGTGCGATGCGAGCGCAGGCTGCCGAGCAGCTCCACCGCTTCCAGCAGGTTCGACTTGCCTTCGCCATTGGCTCCGATCACCAACAGCCGCGGGGCTTCGATCTCCAGCTCCAGCCTGGCGTAATTGCGGAAATGCAGCAGCTCCAGGCGATGCAGCCGAATGGGTCTGGGGCGGCTTGCGGCTAAGGTAGGGCGAGTGGTGAAGGCGTTGTCTTCCCCTCAAGGTTGTCAGGCATTGTCTGTCCACCCACGTGATCCGGCCCACTGCGCCGTACACGGGCATGTAGCTCAGCTGGATAGAGCATCAGATTCCGGTTCTGAGGGTCGGGGGTTCGAATCCCTCCATGCTCGCTTCATTCATTGCTCCCTTCATCTGTGGCCGGCTGTCACTCAGCCGTTGGTCGTGGTGATCACCCCTCGCTGGTGGGGGCGGAGGCTGCCTCCTTGAGGCACAAGCCCATGGCGCGAATGCCACCCGGATCCACCAGGAAGCCATAGCGGCGCAGGGCCGGCAGGGCCTCCGGTGGCGCCGCCACCGAGATGCTGCAACCACTTAGCTCACGGCGCAGGCGGGAGAGAGCGGCATGCACCAGCACGGTGAGCACCGCTTGCTGCTGCTGCTCGTCACCGGGGGCGGCGGCCAAATCCCAGAGGTTGGCGTTCAGCGCCTGATCGCTGGTGGCACGCACGAAGCCCACCAGCTCCCCCGCGGTGTTGCGCACGCTCAGCTGCCAGGTGCTGCGCAGGAGCACCTGCGCCAGCTTGGCCTCACTGCGCTGCGGCTCGCCGCAGGCCATGAGCAGCAGGTTCAGCTCACCGGGTTGTGGGGAGGGCTCACTCTCCAGGACGTACCCATCAGGGAGACGCGGCACGGCGGGTTGGTTGCGAAACGGGATCAAGCAGCGTTCAACCCGTATTGCGCATGCCGGCGGCGATGCCGTTGATCGTGAGCAGGGCGCCGCGCAGCAATTCGCTGCGGCTGTAGGTGCGCCCATCGGTGGCAGCATCGCTGGCCACTTCACTCATCGGCGGCTGGCGGTGCTGGTCGCGCAGCCGGCGCAGCAAGGCCACCTGCAGGAAGCCCAGCGGAATGATCGTGCGGTTGCGCAGATCGACCGAGAGTTGCAGGGCAGGGTCGCCATCAAGCAGGCGGGTGTGGCCGGAGATCTTCAGCACCAGATCACGGGTGAGCGTGAACTCTGCGGCGATCACGTCAAAAATGCCTTCAAAGGCTTCGCGGTGGCTGGGCCGGCCCAGGGCTTGCACGTAGTGATGGGCCAGATCGAGATCCACCTTCGAGAGGGTCATCTCCACCTTGGAGATCAGCATCCGGAAGAAGGGCCAGCGTTGATAGAGCAGCTTCAGCAGCTCCAACTGGTCGGGGTCGTTCTCCAGCTCCTCCTGCAGCGCCGCCCCCACGCCGAACCAGCTGGGCAGCAGGAAGCGGCTCTGGGTCCAGCCGAACACCCACGGGATGGCCCGCAGGCTGGACAGATCCTTGGCGCCGCTCTTGCGCCGGGCCGGGCGGCTGGAGATCTGCAGCTTGCTGATCTCCTCGATCGGGGTGACCTGCTGGAAGAACTCCACCAGGTCGGGGTTTTCGTGCACCAGCTTGCGGTAGTGCTGACGGGAGCGGGCGCCGAGACGGCCCATCA
>CALFOF010000037.1 GCA_937919075.1 uncultured Cyanobium sp.
AGCGTGTCAAAGGACACGCCAGAGTCACGCGCATGAGTCGCTCCCCGGCGACCACTCCCCTGATCCAGGCGCATCCGCAGCCCTTGAGGGCTGTGCCGTCCGTGCTGGATCCCACCCGTTTGCCGGCCCACGTGGCGGTGATCATGGATGGCAACGGCCGCTGGGCCCGTCAGCGCAACTTGCCGCGGGTGATGGGGCATCGCGAGGGGGTCGAAGCCCTCAAGCGCACTCTGCGCCTCTGCAGCGACTGGGGCATCGGCGCCCTCACGGCCTATGCCTTCTCCACCGAGAACTGGAACCGCCCCGGCGAGGAAGTGAGCTTCCTGATGACCCTGTTCGAGCGGGTGCTGGCCCGCGAACTGGAGGCCCTTGACCGCGAACAGGTGCGCATCCGCTTCCTCGGCGACCTCGAGCAACTGCCACCTGGTCTGCAGGAGTTGATCGCCTCCGCCACGCGGCGCACGGCCGAGAACAGTGGCATTCACTTCAACGTCTGCACCAACTACGGCGGCCGACGCGAGTTGGTGCAGGTGGCAAGGCGGCTGGCCGATCAGGTGGCCCGCGGCGAGCTGGATCCGGCCAACATCGACGAGCAGGCCTTTGCCGCTGAACTGCAGACCGCCGATGAGGTGGATCCGGATCTGCTGATCCGTACCAGCGGCGAATACCGGATCAGTAACTTCCTGCTCTGGCAGCTCGCCTACGCCGAGATCCACATCACCGATGTGCTCTGGCCCGATTTCAACGAAGACGCCCTGCTGCGGGCCTTGAACGATTATCAGAGTCGCCAGCGGCGCTTCGGTGGCGTCGCCCCGCTGTCCGCCTGATCCTTCCTCTCTCCCCAGTCGCTTTGATCGCTTCTCCCACCCTCTCCAGCGGTACCGCCCGTGCGGCAGAAGCCTCCGCAGAGGCACCTGCGCCCGACGCTGCGCTTGAAACCACGCCGGTTCCGATTCGCCACGACTGGAGCCGGGACGAGATTCAGGCGCTGCTGGAAGCCCCCTTGCTGGAGCTGCTCTGGCGCGCCCAGCAGGTGCACCGCCGTGCCAACCCCGGCTATCACGTGCAGCTGGCCTCGCTGCTGAGCGTCAAAACCGGCGGTTGTGAGGAGGACTGCGCCTACTGCCCCCAGTCGATGCACCACAGCGCCGATGTGACCGGCCAGCCGGAGCGTGATGTGGAGCCGGTGCTGGCCCGGGCGCGGGCGGCGAAGCAGGCTGGTGCCGACCGCTTCTGCATGGGCTGGGCCTGGCGCGAGATCCGCGAGGGTGCCCCGTTTGAAGCCATGCTCGCCATGGTGCGCGGGGTGCGTGAGCTCGGCCTGGAGGCCTGTGTCACTGCCGGCATGCTCAGCGATGCCCAGGCAGCGCGGCTGGCCGAGGCGGGCCTCACCGCCTACAACCACAACCTCGACACCAGCCCGGAGCATTACCACCGGATCATCACCACCCGCACTTACCAGGAGCGGCTGGAAACGCTTGAGCGGGTGCGCCGAGCCGGCATCACCCTCTGCTGCGGCGGCATCATCGGCATGGGCGAAACCAGCAACGACCGGGCTGGTCTGCTTCAGGTGCTCGCCAGCCTCGATCCCCATCCCGAGAGCGTGCCGATCAACGGCCTGGTGGCGGTGGAGGGCACCCCGCTGGAAGACCAGCTGCCGCTGGATCCGCTCGACCTGGTGCGCATGGTGGCCACCGCCCGCATCCTCATGCCCTACAGCCGGGTGCGGCTGAGCGCCGGTCGCACGGCGCTCAGCCGCGAGGCGCAGATTCTCTGCCTGCAGGCCGGGGCCGATTCGATCTTCTACGGCGACACCCTGCTCACCACCGGCAACCCCGATGTGGAGGCCGATCGTGCCTTGCTGGCGGCGGCCGGTGTACGCGCCCAGTGGTCCGAACCATCGGCTGGGGAATCCGAGCCGTCGGCTGAGGCATCGAAGCAGGCCCCTGGCCGGGTGGTGACTCCTGGCTGAGCCTGCGTTGCCGTTCCGGGTGGCGGCCTTCTATCGCTTCACCCCCATCCACCATCCCGTTGCGCTGCGCCAGGAACTGCTGCGGGCCGGCCTGGCGGCTGGGCTGCGGGGCACGGTGCTGGTGGCGGATGAAGGAGTCAACGGCACCATCTGCGGCAGCGCTGCCGGCGTGGAAGGCCTGCTGGAGCTGCTGCGGTGCCAGAGCGGCCTGGCCGATCTGGAGGCCAGGACCTCCTGGAGTGGGGAGCAGGCCTTCCATCGCCTCAAAGTGCGGCTGAAGCGGGAGATCGTCACGATGGGCTGCGCTGCCGTGCAGTTGACACCCCCACCGGCAGCGGAGCCGGCCGCGCCGGCCTCCAGGCCCGGCACCCACGTGCCGCCCCAGGCCTGGCAGGAGCTGATCGCCGATCCCACCACGCTGGTGATCGACACCCGCAACAGCTATGAGGTAGCGCTTGGCAGCTTCGCCGGCGCGATCGATCCGGGCCTGGAGAGCTTCCGGGAGTTCCCCCAATGGGTGGATCAGCAGTTGGCCCCCCTGGTGGCCGCCCGCCGCCCCGAGCGGCTGGCCCTGTTCTGCACAGGCGGCATCCGCTGCGAAAAGGCCACCGCCTATCTGCGTCAGCAGGGCTTTGAGGGGGTGCATCATCTGCAGGGGGGCATCCTGCGTTATCTGGAGGAGGTGCCGCCCGAGCAGAGCCACTGGCAGGGCGAGTGCTATGTGTTCGATCAACGGGTGGCACTGAACCACCGGCTTGAGCCCGGCGGCTTCAGCCTCTGCCACGCGTGTGGTCTGCCGCTCTCGCCGGCGGATCGCCAGCTCGACAGTTATGTGCAGGGGGTGAGCTGCCGGCACTGCCGCGATCGCTTCAGCGACGCCGACCGGGCCCGTTTCGCTGAACGCCAGCGGCAAAGTGTGCTGGCCGCCAGCCGCGGAGGCCGGCACATCGGAGCCGGCGTAGCTGGCGCTGAGCCCGCTGGTCTTGGCGGGCGGGCGGGCGGCTCCCCGTGCCCATGAGCGGCTCTCTGCCAGTGCTCTACAGCTTCCGCCGCTGCCCCTACGCGATCCGGGCACGGCTGGCGATCGAGCGGGCCGGCCTGCTGGTGGAGCTGCGTGAGGTGCGGCTGGCGGCCAAGCCGCCCGAGCTGCTGCAGGCCTCGCCCAAGGGCACGGTGCCGGTGCTGGTGCTGCCGGATGGCCCGGTGATCGAGCAAAGCCTGGAGATCATGGCCTGGGCGCTGCGGCAGCACGATCCCGACGACTGGCTGCTGCGCTGTGGCGCCACCCCCTCCGGGGCATCAGCTGAGCCTGTGGCAGAAGCGCAGCGAGAGCAGGCCGCCTTGATCCGCTGCAACGACGAGGTGTTCAAGCACCACCTTGATCGTTACAAGTACGCCAGCCGCCATCCCGGCGCCGACCCGTTGGTCCATCGCGAAGCGGCCCTGCAGGTGCTCGGCGATTGGAACCGGCGGCTGGAGCAGGTGGCGCCCGCCCATGAGGACTCCTGGCTGCTGGGGGCCAGGCCGTCGCTGGCCGATGTGGCTCTGCTGCCCTTCGTGCGCCAGTTCCGGCTGGCGGATCCCGCTGCCTTCGATGCCCTGCCTGGACTGGCGGCGTTGCAGGCCTGGCTGTGCCGGTTCCTAGCCAGCGCCCCGTTGGCGGCGGTGATGGCAATGCAGCAGCCCTGGAGCGCTGAAGCTCCCGGTCAACCTTTCCCCACCGGGCGCTTGATCCACCACCTGGCCCTGGCCGCCGACTGGCAGGAGGCCATCCGCGCCGGTGTGTACTGCCGCTCCACCCGTGGCCTGAGCTTGGAGCAGGTGGGCTTCATCCATGCCTGCTTCGCCCATCAGCTGGCGGCCACCCAGGCCCGCTTCTACGCCGATGGCCCCGATCTGGTGCTGCTCTCGATTGACCCTGCCCGGCTCACGGTGCCCCTCCGGCTGGAGCCCCCAGCCGGCAGCGAGGAGCTGTTCCCCCACATCTACGGCCCCCTGGCCCTCGACGCGGTGGTGGCGGCGAAGCCACTCACGGCATTGAGGCAGGCGGCATGAGCAGTGCTATGCCTGCCCTCGGCCCGCTGCCGTCGCTAGGCGAACTGGAGCGCTGGGCGGCGGCCAACGGCCTGCTGCTGCGGTTGCAGGTGGACCGGCGCCTGGGGGTATGGACGCTGCGGGTGGGGGTGGCCTGCGTCCGGCCGGAAGGCCCACCCGCCCTGGTCGGTGAGCTCAAGGGCTGGGCCCTGCCCACCGCCGCCGGCCTGCAGCTCGACACCATGCGGGTGGTGCAGGCACCGCCGGCGGTGGGCCCGCTGATCTGGGCGGCCACATTCGCCTGGGCGCTGGAGGCCACCCCCTGCCGGCGCGCGCGCCTGCTGGCGATCCGCGATGAGGAGCGGCAGCATCGCCGCCTGGTGCGTTATTTCCGCCGGCTTGGCTTCACGCCGCAACGGGAGCTGGCCGCCCGCGTGGGCGACCTGCCCCTGCGGCTCGTGTGGGGCGGCTCCGGCCTGTTGATGTCAGGCAGCTGCAGCGAAGGTCTGCGGCGGTCCGCCCGCCTGGCTCAGCAGCTGGCGATAGGGCCAATGAGGCCGAGGTCTTTGCAGGAATAGCGCTACGCGTTGACGTACCAGGCCATCACCGACTGGCCGTTCACGATCAGGTCGTTGCTGTCGATCTTCACCTCCCCCTGGAAGCAACCATCGGTGGAGTCGTAGCCGAGCCTGCAGGCGACGTCATCGATGTTCAGCGGACTGTTGATGCCGATCACACGAATGTCTTCGGCTTCGAATCTGCGGCGCAACGCAAACGGCTCTCAGGAAATTTTTATCAGGCTCACATTTAAATGCCACTGAATAATTCCTTTGTCCTGCCTTAGTGGGCTCTAAAAGCATCGTGAACGTATTCTTTGATGCATGCTCTTTCCGTCGCCCACGACAAGATCTGGTTTCTGAAACTTGAAATCACCGGAGACAAGGCTGACGGGGCCCCTTGGTCTTTCTGAGCTGAAGGTGGCCGTTATCGGCGGCGGTGTGGCCGGCCTTGCCCTGGCACGTTCGCTCTGCCGGGGTGGCGCCGGCGGTGGCGACCGCGTGCAGGTCTTTGAGCGCTCCACCACCATGGACCGCCAGGGCTTCGGCTTCCTGGTGCTGGAAAATGGCCAGCGCGCCTTGAAATCGCTTGGCATCGACGTGTTGGCCAGTGGCATCGGCCATTCGCTTGAGCGGGTCTCCATTCTTTCGTCCTGTGGGCGTTCGATTGCCCAGCACGCCGTCACCCACACGATCGCGGTCGACCGTCCCTCGCTGCTGCGGGCACTGGTCGACGGTCTGCCTGCCGGGGTGATTCAGTTCAACCACCGCTTTGAAGCCTTCGAGCACGACCACGACCGCATGCTCTCGGCCTCCTTCACCTGTGGCGCTCAGGAGTCGCTCGTGCGCCATCGCGCTGAGCTGATGTGTTCGTCGGCGCTGATGGGGTCAACTCCCGCTGCCGCGCCGTCCTCACCGCCGATCGCCCCGCTGTGACACCGCGCCGCGCCCGGGTCAACGAGATTGTCGCTTGTGTCCACCTGCCCGGTGTGGCGGCCACCCTGGGCCATCGCTTTGTCAAGGTGCTCGACCCCAGTGGTGGGTTTGCGGTCGGGCTGGTGACTCTGACCAAAGGGCGTGTGATCTGGTTTGTGTAGTTCGACAGCCACCGTTTCGCGCCCCCGGAGCCAGGCGCCATCTGCGCCTTCCTCGACACCCATCTGCGCCGCTTTCCTCCGTTCGTGCGTGAAACGATCGAAGCTACCCATCCCTCTCTTCCCCACCTCTGGCAGCCGCTCGATATCGACCCTCCACCCCGGCTGGCGCGGGGCAACCTGGTGCTGGCAGGTGATGCCGCCCATCCGCTGCTGCCTTTCACCAGCCAGGGAGCGAACACGGCGCTCGAGGATGCCGTCTGCCTCTCTGAGCAGCTGTTGGCCTGCCGCCACCCTGCCCATCTCAATCGGGCCTTGAGCACCTACCACCACAAGCGCCACCCCTCGCTGAAGCACTATCTGCATGCGGGCCGCTCCATGGCGGCCCAGTTCGTGCGCCCACCCACCGAGCTTGAGAGTGTGTCATTACCGCTGGCCAAGTGAAGGTGGTTGAAACCTTTTGCTTCGACGATGCCGTCGTTCCGTTTGAGCTGCTCCGCGAGCGGGCTTACAACATGCGCTGGGCGGAGCAGCCCGAAGGGGTGATTCCGCTTACGGCCGCAGACCCCGATTTTCCCGCGGCTCCCGTGATCAGAGAGGCTGTGATCCGCTATGCCAGCAGTGGGGTGTTCAGCTATGGACCTCCAGGCGGGCTGCCCTCTTTTCGCGCTGCCGTGGCCACCTATCTGCGCCAGGAGCGGGGTGTTGATGTGAGCGCGGCAGGGGTGATCGCAGTCGACAGCGCCGCCGCCGGGCTGGCCATGGTGGCCCGCCAGTGGCTCAGCCCGGGGGATGAGGCGGTGGTGTGGGATCCGGCCGATTTTCTCTTCGCCCACACCGTGCGCGCCGCTGGCGGTACTCCCCTGTTCTGGAGCCTGGATCGTCATGCCCCGCTCGACCTGGAGGCGCTTGAGCGGCTGATCAGCCCACGCACCCGCATGCTTTGCCTGTGCAACCCCCACAACCCGCTGGGGCGCTGTTTTCGGCGCGATGAGCTGGAGGCACTGGGCCGTTTCTGCCTGGAGCGCGGCATCCGCGTGCTCAGTGACGAGATCTGGAGCGAGGTGGTGTACCCGCCGGCTGTGTTCACCAGCTGGCTGGCGCTCGAGCCGGCGCTGGCGGCCCAGGGCGCCGTGGTGCATGGCTTCTCGAAGGCCTTTGCCCTGGCAGGCCTGCGCGTGGGCTATGTGGCCATGACCGACGCCGACGCCAGTGCCCGGATGCTGGCCGCCAGTGAGCAGCCCGCCACAGTGGCGGGGGTGGCCACCCTTAGCCAGGTGGCGGCGGAAGCGGCCTATTCCCCGGAGGGCCTGCGGTGGTTGCAGGCCTTTCAGCAGCATCTGCTGGAGCGTCGCAATCAGGCCATCACCCTGCTGCGCACCATGCCCGGCGTCCAGGTGGAAACGCCCGATGCCACCTACGTGGCGCTGGTGCGCGTACCGGCGGGAGAGAGGGGCGTGGAGCCGCTCACGGACTGGTTGCTGCGGCGCCATCTTCTGGCCGTGGTGCCCGGCAGTCCGCGTTGGTTCGGGGCCGGTGCCGCCGGCCATGTGCGCCTCTGCTTCGCTACCTCGGCGGGGGTGTTGGCTGAAGGCCTCGACAGGTTGGCCCGCGGTCTGCGGGAGTGGCCCCGCGCGTAAGGGGTGGAGGCTGAGGAATTCGCCACAACTCTGTGGCGATGAGCACCAGGACGACTGAACAGCATTGGCTAAGATCACTTGGCTATCACTGAAGTTTCAGGGATTTTTGCGGGAGTTCTCGGCGTGTGTCTCATTCGCCGCCGTTGTGTCACCAGCTCTTCGCCTTCACCAGCCCAACCCTCTTTTTGGTGATGTTGTGTTCGCTTTTCGGCTCTATCGCTTGACGTTGCCCTTATCCTCCCCCCGCTGTATGAGGGCTAGGCAGCTTTGCTTGGCTCTGTGGAGCTGGCATCCCCTACCGGCCTCAATCCCATGAGGAGCGGGAACGAGCACGCTTCCTCTGCGATTCCTTGGTCTTTAAGGGCGCACGCGGCGATCCTGGAAGCGTTCTCGATCGAAGATCCCTCCAGCACCAATGATGTGGTCGACCAGCTGGCTCTGGCCCTCAAGGCCGATGTTGCCGCGCTGATCACCAATCAGTCCTTTCGTTGTTCGGTTGGTTTGAGCGCGGAAGATCAAGCGCTGTTGTTGCGGGTGGCCGCAGATCGCCCCACGGAAATCCGCCTAACTACAGGCCTGCGGCAGGTGCATTGGTGCCAGCTTCCCGGCCTGGATGTGTTGCTGGTCGCCCGCTTCCAGACTCCGTTCGACCTGCAGGAGCGCTGGCTGTTGGAGGCTTTGGCCCAGAGTCTGCAGCTGTGTGCCCAGGTCGGCACGTCGATGTTGGCGGAGCGCTCCGCCACGCGGGCGGCCCTTGATCAGCCGAGCTACGATATGCTGACGGGGCTGCCGAACCGCACCCACGTGCTGGGCCAATTGGCGCTCAGCCTGGAGATGACCCTGCGGAGCGGTGGCTCCAAAGGAGCTGTGGCGGTTCTGTTCATCGATATCGATCGCTTCAAGCTGATCAATGATGCTCATGGCCACACGACCGGAGATCGTTTCCTGATCACCGTGGCTAAGTGCCTGCGTCAATGCGTGCTGTCCGGCGATCTGGTGGGACGTCTTTCCGGGGATGAGTTCATCATCGTGAGTTCGAATTGTTCTCAGGAGTCGGTGCAGGCACTTGGGGCGCGCATCATTGATCTGATCGGCCGGCCGATGACAATCGGCAACAAGTTGCTCAGCCATTCGGCCTCGATTGGGGTGGCCATCGCAAACGGCAAGGACAGCGCCGAAGTGTTGATTGAAAATGCCGACATGGCGATGTACAAGGCCAAGTCCAATGGTCGGGGCTGCCTGGCGTATTTCGACCAGCAGATGCGAAACACCGCCTTGAAAGCGGCAACGATGGAGCAGGACCTCAGGCGAGCTCTGGCAGCCGGCGAAATCGTCTGCTACTTCCAGCCGATCTTTCGCGTGCATGATCAGCGGATCCTTGGCTCTTTGAAGCGCTGGCACGCTGGAAGCATCCGATGCATGGCCTAATCACGCCTGGAGAATTCATCCCGGTGGCTGAAGAAAGAGGGTTGATCGTGCAGATTGATGCGATCGTGCTTCAGCAGGCCAGTAAGCACATGGCCCGTTGTCATGCGGTCTGTCCGGATCAGAGCCCGGGGCTGTCAGTGAACCTCTCTGTGCGCAGCTTGCTGGATCCGGGCACGCCTCAGCAGATTGCTACGGCATTGTTTGAGTCAGGCTTTCTACCGGATCGCCTCTACATCGAAATCACCGAAACAATGCTGATTGAAGATGTTGAAGCCACTCTTCTTGCCTTTCGTCAGATCAAGGCGCTGGGTGCCAACCTGGCCATCGACGACTTCGGCTCCGGCTACACCTCCGTGCGTTACCTCAAGCAGTTGCCGGTTGAAATTCTCAAAATTGATCGCTCCTTCATTGAGGGCTTGGGTCGAAATCAAGAAGATGAAGTGATCGTGAAAGCTGTTCTCAGCATGGCCAAGGCGCTAGGCCTGCATGCGATTGCGGAAGGCGTGGAGCGGCAGGAGCAATTGGATGTACTGAAAATGCTTGGTTGTGATTGTATTCAGGGCCTCCTTGTTGGCAAGCCAAAAAATGCTTCCAGCACGCTTGCACTGATCCAATCACGCTCAACAGCATTAGCGGACTGCGTCTGATGTATGATTCTTTTGGGCTTCTCAATGTGGGCCAGGAGTTGCCATCAGCTCCCATGATCGGTTCTGGATCGTCGCGACGTCATCACCTGCAGCTCAAGGCCATTCGCGGCCTCAAGGCGATCTGGATAGAGGCGTATC
>CALFOF010000038.1 GCA_937919075.1 uncultured Cyanobium sp.
CCGGCACCGAAGAGGTCGAACACCACGATCGGAATGGCGTTGTCTTTGCAGAGGGCAATGGCGGTGCTGTCCATCACGGCGAGTTCGCCGCTCAGCACATCCTGGAAGGTGAGGCTCTCGTAGCGAACCGCGTCCGGATAGTGGGCGGGATCCTTGTCGTAGACCCCATCCACCTTGGTGGCCTTGAGGACCACATCGGCGTTGATCTCGGCCGCCCGCAGGGCAGCGGTGGTGTCGGTGGTGAAGAAGGGGTTGCCACAGCCGGCGCCGAACACCACCACCCGGCCTTTCTCCAAGTGGCGGATCGCCCGACGGCGGATGTAGGGCTCGGCCACTTCCTGCATGCCGATCGCCGTCTGAACGCGGGTGGGCACGCCGGCCCGCTCCAGGGCGTCCTGCAGGGTGATGGCGTTCATCACGGTGGCCAGCATGCCCACGTAATCGGCGGTGGCACGGTCCATGCCCGCCGAGGAACCCTTCAGGCCCCTGAAAATGTTGCCGCCTCCCACCACGATCGCCAGCTCGGTGCCAGAGGCCACTACCGCCGCCACATCGGTGGCGATGGACTGGACAATGGCTGGATCGATGCCATAGCCCAACTCCCCCATCAGCGCTTCCCCGCTGAGTTTGAGCAGGACGCGCTTGAATGCCATCGTTCTGAGCGCTCGGCCGCTGCGGACGGCCGAACAGTAGCAAGCACGGCGCTCGCTAGAACTCGATGCCGGCCTGCGCTTTCACGCCCTGCTCCCGGAAGGGGTGGCGCACCAGGCGCATCTCCGTAACCAGATCCGCCCGTTCAACCAGCGTCGGTGGCGCCCCGCGCCCAGTGAGCGCCACGTGGGTGAGCGGCGGCCTCCGCTCCAGGCCATCGAGCACCTGCTCAACGGCGAGATAGCCCAACTTGAGCGCCACGTTCACCTCGTCGAGCACCACGAGCTTGCGGCCTGGGTCTTCGAGATAGGTGAGCGAGGTCTGCCAGGCCTGCTGCACCAGCTCGCGGTCACGCTCCCGGTCCTGGGTTTCCCAGGTGAATCCCTCCCCCAGGGCGCGCCAGTGCAGCGCTTCGCCAAACACTTCCAGCGCGCGGGCTTCGCCCGGCTGCCAGCCACCCTTGATGAATTGCACCACGGCCACCTGCTCGCCGTGCCCCAGGGTGCGCAGCACCAGGCCGAGCGCCGCGGTGGTCTTGCCCTTGCCATCGCCGGTGAACACCAACACCAGGCCCTTCTCCAGGTTGCGCTCCCCCACCCGCTGGCGCTGCACCTCCTGACGCCGCTGCATGCGGCGGCGGTAGCCCTCCCCATCGGCCTCCGGCGCCAGCGCCCCGCCCGGCCCCAGACGGGCCGCTTCCTGATCCAGCGCGCTGGCATCGGGGGTTGGGGGTGGGGCAGTGGCGGTGGCCGCCAGGGACGGAGCAACCAGGGAGGTGGCAGCCGGGGCGGCGGGAGTGGCCGGCAGATCGTTGCGGGCGGGGGTCATGGGGTCAGGCAAGGGGTTGCAGGGAGGTGGTTTCACACCAAGGGCTCTAAGGCCAAAAGGATTCAGGCCAAGGGGTTTAAGGCCAAGGGATGGCGACGAAGTAGTGGGAGAACTCCCTGCCGTGACTGGTAAGGCCGCATCCTGCCCGACTCAACCGGCACGTTGGCGGGAAAGGGCGGCGTCGACGGCCTGCTGCTGATCGCGCCGCGTGATCCAGTGGTGATAAGTGCGCGTGTGAATCGACACCGAGTGGCCCATCATCCGGGCGGCCACCGTGTCGGGCAGGCCGATGTGGATCGTGCGTACGGCCCAGGCATGGCGCAGGTCATAGGGGGTGATCGGCAGCTCGTAGCGACGGAACTGCTCCGCCACCCGCCGGCCCACCTGCTGCAGGGTGGTGGTGCGCAGATCGGTGCAGATCGGTGGCAGGGACCCAACCTCCAGGGCGAGACGTGGCAGCTCAAAGCGTTCCACCCAGTCGGGCTGAAACGGCCACACCTGGTGCTCGCCCGTCTTGCTGGTGGGAAGCACCCGAATCACCCGGTCGCTGCCCGGCAGCAGGGCGCTGAGATCGGTAAAGAACACTTCGTGGTTGCGCAGGCCGTAGGTGGCCATCAGGCCATAGGCCAGCCGCCAGCCGGGGTTGGGGATCCGCTCCACCAGCTGCTCCACCTGGACATCGCTCGGCAGCTGGCGGAACTGGGCCCGGTGCAGGCCGTAGCCACCAGCCCGGGCGCCCCAGTCGGCGGGCAGATCGATCGCCACCATCTTGGCCAGGGCCGCCAGGGCGGTGCCGCACTGTTGGCGGCTGCGGCTGGCGGCGGGGTAACTCTCCAGCACCTGCAGCAGCAGCTGCCCGTCGAGGTGGGCAGCGCTGGCGAAGGCGGACAGGCGCCGCATGTAGGGCTGATACGCCGCCGTCCAGGTGGTGCGGGTGCCGGCCGGGTTGCGGCAGCGGCGAGGGTCCTCGAAGAACTGGCGCTCGAAGCGCGCCAGCGCCGCATCGAGCACGGTGGCACCCTCGCCGGGGAGACGGCTACCGGCGAGAGACACACCGGCGGCCGCTCGCACTGCCGCCCCCGGCGCCTGCGGCGCGGAGGGCCAGGCGAAGCGCTGCTGCTGGAGCTCCTGCTGCACGCGGCGCAGTTCGCGGCGGGCCTGGCGCAGACCCTCGTCACTGGCGGGCAGCCCGAGGCTGAGCCGTTGCACGCGGAAGGGGCCACTGCCGCGCCGGCAGGGCAGCGGACCGCGCAGGCCAAGACGCAGGCCGCGGCGCTCCAGACGCAGGGCGACACCGGCTTCGGCCAGTTGGGCGTTGCCACGCTGGAGTTCGGCGTCGAGGCCTGCCAGGCCCGTGGCGCCAGCTGCTGGAGCGATCACCGCTTGTTCGCTCACCCCCCTTGCCGTTCCTGAAGCTGGAGCCGACGGTATCGGCGCAGCAGACGCCACGCCAGCTGGCGGTGAACAGCAACGGAGGGGCAGCGTTACGCTCTGCTGACCTGACGGAATGATCTGGCATGGCCAGGGTCGGCGTGTTGCTGCTGAACCTCGGCGGTCCCGAGCGGATCGAGGATGTCGGGCCTTTTCTTTACAACCTGTTTTCAGATCCGGAAATCATCCGGCTGCCGATTCCAGCGCTGCAGAAGCCACTGGCCTGGCTGATCAGCACCCTGCGCAGCGGCAAATCCCAGGAGGCCTACCGCTCGATCGGCGGCGGGTCCCCCTTGCGGCGCATCACCGACCAGCAGGCGCGCGAGCTGCAGAGCGAGCTGCGCCAGCGCCAAGTGCAGGCCACCACCTATGTGGCCATGCGCTACTGGCACCCGTTCACCGAATCCGCCGTCGCCGACATCAAGGCCGATGCGGTGGATGAAGTGGTGGTGTTGCCGCTCTACCCCCACTTCTCGATCAGCACCAGTGGCTCCAGCTTCCGCGAGCTGCAGCGGTTGCGTCAGGCCGATCCCGCCTTCAGCCGCCTGCCCATCCGCTGCATCCGCAGCTGGTACGACCATCCCGGCTATGTGCTGGCGATGGCGGAGCTCATCGCCCGGGAGGTGCAGGAATGTAACGACCCCACCACTGCCCGCATTTTCTTCAGTGCCCACGGCGTGCCCAAGAGCTACGTGGAAGAAGCCGGCGATCCCTATCAGCAGCACATCGAGGCCTGCACCGATCTGATCATGACCGAACTGGCCCGTCAGCTCGGCCATGGCAACCCCTTCACCCTCGCGTATCAGAGCCGGGTGGGGCCGGTGGAATGGCTGCAGCCCTACACCGATGAAGCGCTGGTGGAGCTGGGTGAGCAAGGGGTCAAGGAGCTGGTGGTGGTGCCGATCAGCTTCGTGAGCGAACACATCGAAACGCTCGAGGAAATCGACATCGAATACCGGGAAATTGCCACCGAAGCCGGTATCACCACCTTCCGGCGCGTCCCGGCCCTCGACACCTACCCCACCTTCATCCGCGGCCTGGCCGATCTGGTGCAGCTGGCCATGGCCGGGCCAGAGGTGAACCTTGACCAGGCGGCCAGCCTGCCCACCACCGTGAAGCTCTATCCCCAGGAGAAGTGGGTGTGGGGTTGGAACAACAGCTCGGAGGTATGGAACGGACGGCTGGCCATGCTGGGCTTCTCCGCATTTCTGCTGGAATTGTTGAGCGGCAAGGGCCCTCTGCATGCGATCGGGCTCCTCTAGACGCCGGCTGACGGCGCTGGGCCTGGCCCTGCTGCTCAGCGGGGCCACGGCCGCTCCGGTTCAAGCGGCCAATGAGCTCTGGCGCCTGGGTGTGTTTCCGGTGGTGAATTTCGCCGGTTACACGAGCCACTTCGGTTTTCGCGTCGGCCCCGGGGGCGGCCGGGAGCAGCATTCCGGCCTCGACATCGCCGCGCCGCTGGGGTCTCCGATCCGCAGCTGGTGGGGAGGCGTGGTGAGCGATGTGATCAACGATGGCCGCTGCGGCATCGGCCTGGTGATCCGCTCCGGCGACTACGAGCACATCTATTGCCATCTCGGCGGGCGGGTGAGTGGCGGTCGCTATCTGAGCGGGCGGGTGTTGCTGGCGACCGGGCAACGGGTCGCACGCGGCCAGCTGATCGGCCACATCGGCATGACCGGGCGCAGCACCGGGCCCCATCTGCACTGGGGAATCCGTTATCGGGGCGCATGGCTTGATCCGGTGAGAATTCTGCAGGCGATGGTGCGCAGCCGCCGCGTTGCCGTCGGTGGCAGCGGCCGCTGATGGGTATGGGCTCCTGATTGGTACAGACTGCTGATTGACACAGGCCGCTGGTGGGAATCGAAACAGTTCAGCTCACGGCCGTGGAGCACCTCTTAATGTGAGGCGACCGTGATGCCTGCAGCGACAGCCGTGACCCTGACGACCGTCCCCACAGCGGTTGTATCCGCCTCTCCTCTGCGGCCGATGCCGGCCGTGCCAGGGAGGGTCACCGGCGCTCACGCCCTGATGGATGCCCTGCACCGCCATGGTGTGGAGCACATCTTTGGCTATCCGGGCGGGGCGATCCTGCCCATCTACGACGCGCTCCACCAGGCCGAAAGCCACGGCTGGCTTAAGCACATCCTGGTGCGTCACGAGCAAGGGGGCACCCACGCCGCCGATGCCTATGCCCGTGCCACTGGCCGGGTGGGCGTGTGTTTCGGCACTTCAGGGCCAGGCGCCACCAATCTGGTCACCGGCATCGCCACTGCCCAGATGGATTCGGTGCCGATGGTGGTGATCACCGGCCAGGTGGGCCGCGCTTCGATCGGCACCGATGCCTTCCAGGAAACCGACATCTTCGGCATCACCCTGCCGATCGTGAAGCATTCCTGGGTGGTGCGCGATCCCGCCGACATCGGCCGCATCGTGGCGGAAGCCTTCTTGATCGCCGCCACCGGTCGGCCG
The DNA here is from genome assembly GCA_937919075.1 of uncultured Cyanobium sp. Lineage (GTDB taxonomy): Bacteria > Cyanobacteriota > Cyanobacteriia > PCC-6307 > Cyanobiaceae > MW101C3. Next base: position 5,383 of record CALFOF010000038.1, read on the forward strand.
GGACCGGTGCTGATCGATGTGCCCAAGGATGTGGGCCTCGAAGAATTCGATTACGTGCCGGTGGAGCCGGGCCGCTCGGTTCCGGCCGGCTATGCCCTGCCGGTGGCCCCCGATCCGGTGCGCATCCAGCAGGCGCTGGAGCTGATCCGCAAGGCACGCCGTCCGCTGCTCTACGTGGGAGGTGGTGCGGTCAGCGCCGGTGCCCACGGGGCCTTACGCCAGCTGGCTGAGCGCTTCGCCCTGCCCGTCACCACCACATTGATGGGCAAGGGCGCTTTCGATGAGCACAATCCACTGGCCGTGGGCATGCTCGGCATGCACGGCACCGCCTACGCCAATTTCGCTGTCACCGAATGCGATCTGCTGATCGCCGCCGGCGCCCGCTTCGACGACCGGGTCACCGGCCGGCTGGACAGCTTCGCCCCCCGGGCCCAAGTGATCCACATCGACATCGATGCGGCCGAGGTGGGCAAGAACCGGGTGCCCGAGGTGCCGATCGTGGCAGATGTGGGCCTGGCGCTCGATGCCCTGCTGGCCAGCTCCAGCGGCGAGCCGCCCACCAACCGCACCGAAGCCTGGCTGGAACGCATCCGCAGCTGGAAGCGCCACTATCCGCTTGTGATTCCTGAACCGGTGGGTGAAATCGCCCCTCAGGAAGTGATGTTGGCCCTGCAGCAGCTCGCTCCCGAGGCGTTCGTCACCACCGATGTGGGCCAGCACCAGATGTGGGCAGCCCAGTTCATGAACACCCCTCCGCGCCACTGGATCAGCAGCAGCGGCCTCGGCACCATGGGCTACGGGCTACCGGCCGCCATGGGGGTGCAGGTGGCCTTCCCCGAGGACCAGGTGGTGTGCGTCGCCGGCGACGCCAGCATCCTGATGAACATCCAGGAACTCGGCACCCTCTCCCAGTACGCGCTGCCGGTGAAGGTGGTGATCATCAACAACGGCTGGCGGGGCATGGTGCGTCAGTGGCAGGAAAGCTTCTACGGCGAGCGCTATTCCGCCTCCGAGATGACCGGCGGCATGCCGAACTTCTCAGCTCTTGCTGAAGCTTTCGGGGTGCGCGGCATCGACATCACCGACCGCAACCGCCTGCATCAGGATCTGCAGGAGGCCTTGTCGCATCCCGGCCCGGTCGTGGTGAACGTGCGGGTGCGGCGCAACGAGAACTGCTATCCGATGGTGCCCCCCGGCGCCAGCAATGCCCAGATGGTGGGTCTGCCCAGCCATCCAGAGCTGGCGATCGACACCACCCGCGACTGCGGCTCCTGCGGTGCCACCACCGAGAGCGCCCATCTGTTCTGCCCCAGCTGCGGGGCGAAGCTCTGACCTCCCCTGCCGTTCTGCGGGGTCTCCTGCCCTGCCTGCTGGCGATGTTGCTGATGTGCACGCTTGCCCCTGCCCCAGCCGAAGCCGCAGAAGTGCTGCAGGTGCGTGGCGCCACCTTGCTGCAGGTGGGCGATCAAAATCGCAGCTACCCGGTGCGATTGGGATGCGTGCAGGTCGAACCTGCCGATGGTGCAGCCGCCACCGCCTGGCTGCGGGAAGCTTTGCCGCGGCGCACGCGCGTGAATCTGCGCCCGCTGGGCCTCGCCGATGGCACCCTGCTGGCTCGGGTCACCGTCCTGTCAAGCGGCATCGATCTGGGCACGGGGCTGCAACAGGCCGGTCTGGCCAGCCCGCTGGACGCGACGGAGGCACCGCAGGGCTGCCCGGCCCCAGCTGCCTTGGCGGGCTGATGAGCATCAACCGCACAGCCAAGGGGATCGTGCTAGTGCCGAGCCTGCTGCTAGGCGGTGCCTTTCTTGCCGCAGGCACCTGGATGGAGGGAGCCGCTGCCGCCAACCGCCCCCTGGCCTTCACCCTGGGCGGCGTGCTCGTCGCAGCGGGCCTGTTCACCCAGCTGCTGCCTGAGAGCCAGAACGAAGGCTCAACGTTGGACGAACCAGAGCAGGACACCGCCGCGGGGCCTGGCGGTGGCACAGGCACACCTGGTGGCAGCGCAGGGAAGGACGGCGGCAACGCAGGCAAGCTTGTCGGCACTGCCGCCAAGGGTGGCGGTGGGGCCCAACCCTCCTAGTGTTCGCCGGCCGAATAGAAGCCCGCATGTCCCCCGGGAAGTCCGCATCCGACGCCGCTGCTGAACCACCCCCTCGCCACAGCCTCTTCTGGATGGTGAGCGCTGTGGTGGCCGCCCTGCTCGGGCTGCAGAGCCTCGCCGCCAGCGTGCCGGTCCGCAGCGATGTGCTGATGCTGCTGACACCCGAAGGGCTGCTGGCGGGCGTGGGAGACAGCTTCCGCCGCGGCTATGAACTGGCTATGGCGGAAGCACGTGCCTGCGGGGTGGAGCCACCCACCCTGCAGCTCGGTTGGCTGCCGCCGGAGCAGGACCCCCGCGCGGCGCTCACGGCCAGGCCGCTGCCCAGCTTGCTGATCGCCCCACCGGCTGTGTCGCTGGTGTCGTATGGGTTGCTGGCGCAGGAGCTGGACCTCAACGTGCTGCTGCCGCTGCAACGAGGCAGCTCCCTCAGTGGCCTGCCCAGCCTCACCAGCGCCGATCGGCTCTGGCCGGTGCTGCCGGCCCGCAGCCTGGAGGCTGATCGCCTCGCCAAAGGCTTAATCGAAGACAGACGCTCACGCGTGATGGTGATCCATGACGGCAGCAGCGAGCAGATCGCCCTGGCCGACCGCTTCGTGGCTTCGCTCAGCGGCGACGGAGGCCGGGTGGTGGGCTACCAGGAGGGCAGCCAGGAGATCGCCGATCCTGATGCACGCACCATCACACGCCTGATGGATGACGTGGACTTTTTCCGCCCTTAGGCCCTGGTGGTGATGACAACGCCGAGCAGCCCGCTGGCCTTGGCGGTACGGGAGGCGCGCTGGCCAGCCGATCTCACCCTGGTGTGGCCGTTTCCGGCCAGGCAGCCGCTGGCCAACGCCCAGCTGGGGGTGGATCCGCTCAGCCGCGGGCCCGGCTGGAGCCGCTTTGCCGACACCTTCCAGCGCCGCTACAACTACGCGCCCAGCCTGGTGGAAGCCACCGGGTACGACACCGGCCAACTGGCCGCCGTGGCCGCCCGGCGCCCGGGTGACACCGAACCCTGGGACATGGCCTGGCTCGACCCCAAGGCACAATCGCGGGAACTCTGCGCTGCGATCGAAAAACGTCGCCAAGGGGGCCGCACCGCCCTCAAAGGCGCCGCCAGCCAGCTGGATCTGGGCGAGGGCAGCGCACCGAGCGCCCAACTGCAACTGACTCCCCTGCCTGCAGCTGGAAACGGCCCCCCTTCCTAGGCTCAAGAGATCGGCAGAGGTCGTGATGGCTCAGGCACCAGCGATGGGCAGTTCCGATCTCCTCGTGGTGCCGCTCCAGTCCGTTGGCCTCGACGCCATCGCCCAGGTGGGGGGCAAGAACGCCTCACTGGGAGAGATGATCCGCCAGCTGGGGCCCCGGGGGGTGGCGGTGCCTGGAGGCTTTGCCACCACGGCAGCGGCCTACCGCCTGCTGCTTGCCCACAACGGGCTGGAGGCCCGGCTGGCTGCCCTGTTCGATGGCCTTGATACCAGCGATTTGACGGCCCTGCAGGCGAGTGGTGCCGCCGCGCGCCAGCTACTGCTGAACGCCAGCCTGCCGCCGTCGCTGGAGGAGGCAATCCGCTGGCATTACCAGCAGCTGTGCGAGGAATGCCCCGGCAGCGCGATGGAGGTGGCGGCGGCTGCGGCGGCGGCGGTGGCAGTGGCGGTGCGCTCAAGTGCCACTGCTGAAGATCTGCCGGAGGCCAGCTTCGCCGGGCAGCAGGAAAGTTTTCTCAATGTGCAGGGCGCCGACGCGCTGCTGGCCGCCTGCCGCCGTTGTTACGCCTCACTGTTCACGGATCGGGCCATCTCCTACCGGCAGATCAACGGCTTCGCCCACGACGCGGTGGCGTTGTCGATCGGCGTGCAAACGATGGTGCGCTCTGACCTGGCCGCTTCGGGCGTGATGTTCACGATCGACACCGAAAGTGGCTTCCGTGAGGCCGTTCTGCTCACCGCCGCCTATGGCCTGGGCGAAAACGTGGTGCAGGGGGCGGTCAATCCCGATGAATACCTCATCTTCAAACCGACCCTGCTGCAGGGGCATGCGCCGATCCTGAGCAGGCGGCTGGGCAGCAAGAAGCTGCGCATGGTGTATGCCGAGACGGCCACCTGCAACGTGGCGGTGTCGGTGGATGAGCGTGAACGCTTCGCCATCGACGACGCCGATGTGCTCACCCTGGCCCGCTGGGCCTGCGTGATCGAGGCGCACTACAGCGCCCTGCACGGTGTCCCCACCGCCATGGACATCGAGTGGGCCAAAGATGGCCTCAGCGGCAAGTTGTTCATCCTGCAGGCCCGGCCGGAAACGGTGCAGTCGCGCCGTTCGAGCAGCCTGCTGCGCCGCTGGCAGCTGGATCCCCACCAGGCTGAACTGATCGTGGAGGGCCGGGCGATCGGTGCCTCGGTGAGCAGCGGTGTGGCCCGCGTGCTGGCCAGCGCCGCTGCCATCAACCGCTTCGAGGCGGGGGATCTGCTGGTGACGGAGCGCACCGACCCCGATTGGGAGCCGATCCTGCGCAAAGCCAGCGGTGTGATCACCAACCAGGGCGGCCGCACCTGCCACGCGGCGATCATTGCCCGCGAGATGGGGATCACTGCAATCGTGGGCTGTGGCACGGCCACCAGCCGCATCGTCGATGGCGATGTGATCACCGCCAGCTGCTGCGAAGGGGATGCCGGGCGGGTGTATCGCGGCGCCTTGCCGTTTCACGTGGAGGAGCAGGAGCTCTCCGAACTGCCGCCGACCCGCACCCGCATCCTGGTGAACGTGGGCAATCCGGAGCAGGCCTTCCAGCAGGCGGCCTTGCCTGTAGACGGGGTGGGATTGGCGCGGCTGGAGTTCATCATCGCCAACCACATTCAGGTGCATCCGATGGCGCTGTTGAAGCCGGAGCTGGTGGCCGATGCCGGCGAACGCGAGGCGATTGCCCAGCGCACCAAGGGGTATGCCCGCCCCGCCGATTACTACGTCGACCTGCTCACCCAGGGCATGGCGCGTATTGCTGCCGCCTTCCATCCACGGCCGGTGATCCTGCGCTTCTCGGATTTCAAGAGCAACGAATACGCCCGCCTGCTGGGGGGCAGCGGCTTCGAGCCCCACGAGGAGAACCCGATGCTGGGCTGGCGGGGGGCGTCCCGCTACACCGCCGCAGCCTTCCGTGAGGCCTTCGGCCTGGAGTGCCAGGCGCTCAAGGTGGTGCGGGAGGCGATGGGGCTCACGAACGTGATTCCGATGGTGCCGTTCTGCCGCACGCCGGAGGAAGGCGAGCGGGTGCTCGCCGAGATGGCTCGCCATGGCCTGGTACGGGGCCGCCACGGGCTGCAGGTGTACGTGATGTGCGAACTGCCCAGCAATGTGATCGGCGCCGAAGCCTTCGCCGAGCGCTTCGATGGCTTTTCAATCGGCTCCAACGACCTCACCCAGCTCACCCTTGGGCTGGACCGGGATTCCGCGCTGGTGGCGGATCTGTTCGATGAGCGACACGCCATCGTCAAGGAGATGATCCGCCTGGCGATCCGCACGGCCCACCGCTGCGGCAGCCGGATCGGCATCTGCGGCCAGGCCCCCAGCGACTACCCCGACTTCGCCCGCTTCCTGGTGGAGGAAGGGATCGATTCGATCAGCCTCAACCCCGATGCCGTGATCGCCACACGCCTGCAGGTGGCGGCGATTGAGCAGGAGCTTGGCAAGGGCCCCTGAGCGCGCGCGGGAAGCCCCCCTGAACGCGCCGCTCGGTGAAGGAGCTCCAGCCGGGTTCAGAACAGCTCGACAGCCTCGCGTTCCAGCGCGCCTGGCGGGCCGTCGCCCGCCCAGGCTGTGGATCCCGACTCCGCTGACGAAAGCGGGGAACCAGCGCCATTGCGGGCAGGGGTTTCGCGCAACACAGCCACCCGGCGGGACGATTCGCCGCAGCTGCGGGGCGTGGGGAAGATCTTGCCGGGATTGGCCCGGCCCAGCGGGTCGAAAGCGCGGCGCACCAGCTGCATGGTGTCGAGGTCGTCGTGGGAGAACATCCAATCGAGGTAGCAGCGCTTGTCGGCGCCCACGCCGTGCTCCCCGGTAATGCTGCCGCCGGCCTCGATGCAGAGCCGCAGGATCTCGGCGCCCAGGGCCTGCACTTTCTCCTGCACGCCGGGCTCGCCTGCCGTGTAGAGGATCAGCGGATGCAGGTTGCCATCGCCGGCGTGGAACACATTGGCCACGGGCAGGCCGTAGTGGCGGCTCAACTGCTCGATCGCCGCCAGCACCGACGGCAGGGCACTGCGCGGCACCACCCCGTCCTGCACGTAGTAGGTGGGGGTGATGCGCCCCACCGCCGCGAACGCCGACTTGCGGCCCTTCCAGAGCTGGGCCCGGTCGGCTTCCTGCTCCGCCTGACGGATCGAGCGGGCACCGGCCTGACGGCACAGATCGCTGGCCAGGGCCACCGCCGCCGCCACCTCCCGCTCCTGGCCGTCGAGCTCGATCAGCAGCACCGCCGCGGCATCGCGGGGATACTCATCCACCCCGAACAGATCGTCGACGGCATTGATCGTGAAGTTATCCATGATTTCCATCCCTGCCGGCAGCACCCCGGCGGCCGTGACCAGGCGGACCGCTTCACCGGCCGCCTCCATCGTGGCGAAATCGGCCAGCAGCACCTGCACGTTGGGGGTCTGGGGCAGCAGGCGCAGGGTGATCGCCGTGGCAATGCCCAAAGTGCCCTCACTGCCGATGAACACACCGCGCAGATCAAGGCCGGGCAGCTCCGCCAGCGCCCCGCCCAGGCGGGTGAGCGTGCCGTCGGGGAGCACCACCTCCAGCTCCAGCACATGGTTGCTGGTGACGCCGTACTTGAGGCAATGGACGCCCCCGGCGTTCTCGGCCACGTTGCCGCCGATGCTGCACACCACCTGGCTGGACGGGTCAGGGGCGTAGTAGAAGCCGTCGCCGGCCACTGCGCGCGTGACCCAGCTGTTGATCACACCGGGCTGCACGGTGATGCGTTGGTTGTCGAGATCGATCGCCAGCACCGACCGCATGCGGCTGGTGACCACCAGCAGGGACTCCTGCTCCGCCACGGCGCCACCCGACAGGCCCGTACCACTGCCACGGGCCACGAACGGCACCCCCAGGGCATGGCAGCAACGCAGGATCGCCATCACCTGCTCGGTGGTTTCCGGCAGCACCACCAGCGGCGGCTCGTGGCGGTGCAGGGTGAGGCCGTCGCTGTCGTAGGTGAGCAGCTCCTGGCGCCGAGCCACCACGGCACGCGCCGGAAGCAGGCGGCGCAGCTGGCGTTCGATGGTGGACCAGGGCAGTCTCACGAAGATTTCGGCCTGGATGTCGGCCTGAAGGGGGAGAGTCTGGGCGGAGAGAACGGCCGGCAGGCATGCATCAGCTGGCAAGCAGGTGCAAGGAAGCAAGAGCAGGCGAGCAAGAAGGCAAGCAGCCTGCGGCCAACAAGACCTTACCGAGCGGAGGCGGCGTCAGCCGCACTGTCACATCTTGAGTCAGGATGGAGATCGGCCGAGCGGCATTGCGCTGTCGCGCCGTTCTCAACCGTCTGCGGATCGCGCCTTGACCTCGGCCCCTGTGTCAGTTCCTGCCCTGAACACCAGCCGTTCCCAGGAACTCTTCGCCGCTGCCCAGAAGCTCATGCCCGGCGGCGTGAGTTCTCCGGTGCGGGCCTTCCGTTCCGTCGGCGGCCAACCGATCGTGTTCGATCGGGTTCAAGGGGCCTACGCCTGGGACGTGGACGGCAACCGCTACATCGATTACATCGGCTCCTGGGGCCCGGCGATCTGCGGCCATGCCCACCCGAAGGTGATCGGCGCGCTGCGCAACGCCCTCGGCAAAGGCACCAGCTTTGGCGCCCCCTGCGCCCTGGAGAACCAGCTGGCCCAGATGGTGATCGATGCCGTCCCTTCGGTGGAGATGGTGCGCTTCGTGAACTCCGGCACCGAAGCCTGCATGTCGGTGCTGCGGCTGATGCGGGCCTTCACCGGGCGCGAGAAGCTGATCAAGTTCGAAGGCTGCTACCACGGCCACGCCGACATGTTTCTGGTCAAGGCGGGCTCGGGCGTGGCCACGCTCGGCCTGCCCGATTCCCCCGGTGTTCCTCGCAGCACCACCGCCAGCACGCTCACCGCTCCTTACAACGATCTGGAAGCGGTCAAGCGGCTGTTCGCTGAAAACCCCGGTGAAATCGCCGGCGTGATTTTGGAGCCGGTGGTGGGCAATGCCGGCTTCCTGCCTCCCGAGCCGGGTTTCCTTGAGGGTCTGCGGGAGATCACCACCGAAAACGGCGCCCTGCTCACCTTCGATGAAGTGATGACCGGCTTCCGTATCAGCTACGGCGGCGCCCAGGCCCGCTTCGGCGTCACTCCCGATCTCACCACGATGGGCAAAGTGATCGGTGGCGGCCTGCCGGTGGGCGCCTACGGCGGCCGCGCCGACATCATGGCCATGGTGGCGCCGTCCGGGCCGATGTATCAAGCAGGCACATTGAGCGGCAACCCGCTGGCGATGACCGCCGGCATCCAGACGCTCGAACTGCTGCGCCAGCCGGGCACCTACGAAAAACTCGAGGCCAGCACCTCACGCCTGATCGCCGGCATCCTGGCGGCCGGCAAGGAGGCGGGTCTACCGATCTGCGGCGGCAGCATCAGCGCCATGTTCGGCTTCTTCCTCTGCACCGGGCCGGTGCGCAACTTCGAAGAGGCCAAAACCGCTGACACCGACCGGTTCGGCAAGCTGCACCGGGCCATGCTGGAGCGCGGCGTCTACCTGGCGCCGAGCGCCTATGAAGCCGGCTTCATGTCGCTGGCCCACAGCGACGAGGACATCGACGCCACCCTGGAAGCGTTCAGAGCCGCCTTCGCTGCCATCTCCTGACACTGCCATCTCCTGACACTTCCATCGCCTGACGCCGGCCCTGCCATCGCCTGAACCCTGAATAGGCTTCAGGCCTTCGTGCCGTTGCTCATGCCTCGCGAGCGCTTCTTTCTGGAGTTGGAGCCGCCGACAGAAGCCCTGCGCGGCCGCCCCCATGTGGTGATCGTGGGAGGGGGGTTTGCGGGCCTTGCGGCGTGCAAGGCCCTGGCCGGCGCCGATCTGCGCGTGACGCTGATTGACAAGCGCAACTACAACCTGTTCCAACCGCTGTTGTATCAGGTGTCCACCGGGCTGGTGGCCCCAGGGGATGTGACCGTGCCACTGCGGCTGCTGGTGGGAGGGCAGCGCAACGTGCAGGTGCTGATGGGGGAGGTGAAGGAAATCGATGCCGAGGCCAAGGAGCTGGTGTTCAACGAGCGGCGCTACAGCTACGACCATCTGATCGTGGCGGCGGGCTCCGGCAGCTCCTATTTCGGCCATGACGAATGGCAGACAATCGCTCCGCCGATGAAGCAGCTGGAAGACGCGCTCGAGATTCGCGAGCGGCTGCTGCTGGCGATGGAGGAGGCGGAACAGACGCCCGAGGCCGGCAAACGGCGCCTGCTGCAGTCGGTGGTGGTGGTGGGGGGCGGACCCACCGGCTGTGAGTTGGCGGGGTCGGTGTCGGAGCTGCTGCGTCACGCCCTGGCCCGGGATTTCCGCCAGCTTGAGCCGGGCGACACCCGCATCCTGTTGGTGGATCCTGGCGATCGCCTGCTGCGGGGTATGCATCCTGATCTGGGCGCCGGCGCCCGGCGCTTCCTGGAATCGATCGGCGTGGAGGTGCTGCTGGGGGGCCGGGTGAAGGCGATCGAACCAGGCCGGGTCACGATCAGCACCGCCGCCGGCGAGCAGGTGCGGGAGGCGGCCACCGTGTGCTGGACAGCCGGGGTGAAGGCGTCCCCGCTCGGCGCCCGGTTGGCCGAGGCCACCGGCGTACCGCTCGACCGGGGCGGGCGGGTGCCGGTGGAGGCGGATTTCTGTGTGCCTGGCCATCCTGAGATCCGGGTGGTGGGCGACCTCTGCGCCTATGTCCCCAGCCCGGGCGCCAGCCCGCTGCCGGGGCTGGCCAGCGTGGCGGTGCAGATGGGCCGCTGGGTGGCCCGTGACCTGCGGGCCGGGCTGGAAGGCCGCTCACAGGCACCATTTCGCTTCGTGGATTTCGGCTCGATGGCGATGCTGGGCCGCCTGCACGCCGAAGCTGACCTGCGTGGCTGGAGAGTGGACGGCCCGCTGGGCTGGTTGATCTGGGGCGTTGCCCACCTGGGCTTCATGCCCGCCAACGAGAACCGGGTGAGCCTGCTGATCAAGTGGCTCTGGGCGATCGCCGCCAGGCAGCGCGGCTCCCTGTTGATCATGGGAGAACCGTGCTTTGAGGAGGCGATGGCGCTGAGCCCTGCCCCTACAGACCCGGGCTGCTCTGCATGATGCCGCCATCGGCAAAGATCGTGGTGGCGGTGATGTAGCTGGCGTCGTCGCTGGCAAGGAAGGCCACCACACTGGCCACCTCTTCGGGCCGGGCCATGCGGCCCAGGGGAATGGCGGCATCCAGCTTGGCCATCAGTTCCGGATCCTTCATCGTGGCGTCGTTGATCGGGGTGGCCACAGCGCCCGGACCCACGTTCACCACGGTGATGCCGTGAGGGGCCAGCTCAAGTGCAGCGGTGCGGGTGAGCATGCGCATGCCTCCCTTGGCGAGACAGTAGGGCGTGTTGTTACCGGTGGCAAGCACCCCAACGAGCTACCGCAGTTCCGTTGGATCAACA
>CALFOF010000039.1 GCA_937919075.1 uncultured Cyanobium sp.
GACCATCGATCGCAACAGGCCCAGCGGTGCCAAAGGCCGCTATTGGAGGAGCCTTTACGTGACCTCCACCATGGGCCCTTCGGTGCAAGTCGACTTCTCGGCGCTGCAGGACCTCAAGCAGGAAGGCTGAGGACGGGGAGCGCCAGAAGTTTCGTCGTCTGCCAGCGGCATCGATGGCCCGCATCCATGGTTGGCCGGGAGCCGAGACTCCTCTCCGTCAGAGCTCCCTGGCTCGCTCTGACGGAGATCTGCCGGCTCTTCTCCAGCTCTATTTCCAGGGGTGGGAGGAGGAAGCTCCGACGGCCGAGGTGACGTGGAGCACCAGTGGCTGCACCACCCGAGCTGATATTGCCGCTGCTGTTCGCGACCTGCTCGGAGTGTTGGAAAGGTTGGGGTTGCTTCGTTCACCGGGGCGTGTCGGTATCCATCTGGACGACGGGGTGTCCAATCTCGTGGTGGGGATCGCCATCTTTCTGGCAGGGCAATGCCAGGTGGTATTTCCACGCCATGCGCCTTTGGCCGAGATCGAGGCGCAGCAGCAGCAGCTGGAATGCGACTGGATCCTTACGGACTCATCCACGCTTCTGCCAGGGGGATGGCAGACCGTCGCCGATTTCAGCCTGTTCATGCCGGGAGCAGGTGAGGGCGATGTGCGGTTTCAGGCGCTGCGGCCCGATCTTGCCCAGCCTTCGCAGAGCAGTGCGATGCCCCTGCGGCTCTCGGATCCAGCCTTTCTCACCCTCAGCTCAGCAACCACCACCGGCGTTCCCTCGTTGCAGCTCCGCACCTTCCTGACCTCGCTTCACTACCTCACGGCCGGTGAACACTGGCACTACTTCACCCCTCGCCGGATGGTGCGGCGCAATTTCCAGTTTCCGGGTCCGCGGGCCCAGCTGATCAACCTGATCCTGGCCGGCGGCTGCCTCTGCCTCTACGCAGCCCAGCAGGAGGAGGCCCTGCCCAGGCTCTACGGGGAGAGCGGGGCCACCCGCACCCACCTGTTCATTCCCGAGTTGCGCCGTCTGGTGGTCCGCAGGGCCCTGCCTGAGTTCCCTGAGTCCCTTGAGATTCTTGTCGGCACCGATCGGGTGCCGATGGCGCTGCGCGGCGAGGTTCATCACCAGAGGCCGGGCTGCTTGGTCATCACCTATTCGACCAGCCAGTGTGGTCCGATCACCTTCCTGCCGGCGAATCAGCTGCTGGCCGTCGAGGAGTCGGTGGGTTGGCCCGTGGCGGGGGTGACTCTGGGTTTCCCTGAGGAGGCTGCCGAGGATGGTGCGGCCGAGGTCGTGGTGGATAAGACGTGGACCGTGGCGCTGCCGGAACCTGGGGGGGGCTGGCGCTTCGAGGTTCAGAACCTGCTGGGCTTTCGCCCTGGCGACCGGCTGCGAGCACGGCCCGATGGACAGTTCGTTTTCGCCGGCAGGGCCAATGACGTCTTCCTGTTCCGGGGTGTGCTTATCTCTCCCGTGCCATTGGAAACCTTCCTTGAGGCTCAGCAGGGGATTCTAGAAGCAGTGGCCTTCGGTGCGGAGTCGAGCACCTATGGCGCCGTTCCCATGGCCGTGGTGCAGCTGGAAGAGGGTCTGGATCCTCTTCGCATCTCACTACAACTGCAGAGGGCATCTCGTCAATTGTTCGGCTTTCGGGGCCTCTACGCGGTGCATCCCAACGCCGAGATCCCCCGGGGGGTCGGCGGCAAGCCGCTTCGCCGTGAGCTGGCCCGCCGCTACCGCCTCATGGATCAGGCTGTTTGAGGAAGCGGTAGGCCTCTGGCTCATAGCCCTGGGCTCTGTAGAAGTTGTGGGCTTGCTCGTTGGCGAACTTTGAGTACAGCTGAAACGCCCGGGCACCCCGGCTGGCCATGAACTGCTCAGCATGACGCAGCAAACGGCTGCCGATACCCTGGTGCCGGTGAGCCGGATCCACCACGAGCACCAGGATCCAGCCCATGGGCTCGTTGCAGGTGTACACCGGTGGCAGCATCAGCCCCACCAACCCAACAACGCTGCCATCCACTTCCGCGACGAAAGTCCTGTATGAGGCCGGTGGCATGGCCTGGAGGCGCTGTTCCATCTCTTGGGCTGTACTTGCGTAGCCCAGGCCACTCACCAGTGCTGCCAGGGCTGGGCAGTCAGCCACGATCACCGGTCGGATCAGGATGCTCGCAATGCAAGCCTCTTGGCTGTTTGGCTGATGAATCACGCTGAGGTGGCTAGATCCGCGGCGCCGCAAGGTGATTGGCTGAACCTGATCGTGCAGAGTCTGAAGTCACAGTCCCTGCC
>CALFOF010000040.1 GCA_937919075.1 uncultured Cyanobium sp.
TCTGGCACTGGACCTACTGGGATCTCGAGATCTGGCAGGACCCACGCACCGGTGAGCCCGCCCTCGATCTGCCCAAGATCTTCGGCATTCACCTCCTGCTGGCCGGCCTCGGTTGCTTCGGCTTCGGAGCCTTCCACCTCACAGGCGTCTTCGGCCCTGGCATGTGGGTCTCCGATGCCTACGGTCTCACCGGACACTTAGAGCCTGTTCAGCCTTCATGGGGGCCCGAAGGATTCAATCCTTTCAACCCCGGTGGAATCGTGGCTCACCACATTGCTGCCGGGATCGTGGGCATCATTGCTGGCATCTTCCACATCACCACTCGCCCCCCGGAGCGCCTCTACAAGGCCCTGCGGATGGGCAACATCGAAACAGTGCTCGCCAGCGCGATCGCAGCTGTATTTTTTGCCGCCTTCATTGTGGCCGGCACAATGTGGTACGGCTCTGCGGCCACTCCGGTCGAGTTGTTCGGCCCCACCCGCTACCAGTGGGATCAGAGCTACTTCAAAACCGAGATCAACCGCCGCGTCGCCACGGCGATTGAGGGCGGTGCCAGCAAGGAAGAGGCTTACGCCTCTATTCCTGAGAAGCTCGCCTTCTTCGACTACGTGGGCAACAGCCCTGCCAAGGGGGGCCTGTTCCGTGTCGGTCCGATGGTGAACGGTGACGGCCTGCCCACCAGCTGGCTGGGTCACATCAGCTTCACCGACAAAGAAGGGCGTGATCTCCAGGTTCGCCGCCTGCCCAACTTCTTCGAGAACTTCCCTGTCATCCTCGAAGACAGCACAGGCATCGTCCGGGCTGACATCCCCTTCCGGCGCGCCGAGGCGAAGTATTCCTTTGAGCAGACGGGCGTCACCGCCACCGTCTACGGCGGTGCCCTCGACGGCCAGACCTTTACCGACCCTGCGGACGTGAAGCGCCTGGCACGCAAGGCCCAGCTGGGTGAAGCCTTCGAATTCGATCGCGACACCTACCACTCCGATGGCACCTTCCGCAGCTCCCCGCGCGGCTGGTTCACCTTCGGGCATGCCACCTTCGCTCTGCTCTTCTTCTTCGGCCACATCTGGCACGGGGCTCGTACCCTTTACCGCGATGTGTTCGCAGGCATCGACCCTGATCTTGGCGAGCAGGTCGAATTCGGCCTCTTCCAGAAACTCGGTGACCGCTCCACACGTCGGATCCCCGAGGGCTTCGTGCCCCCGGCCGGCAGCCCGCTCAGCTGATCGTCCCTTCGCCCGAGAACCTCGATGGAGAGCTTCGCCTACATCCTCATCCTGACCCTGGCGATCGCCACCCTGTTCTTCGCCATCGCCTTCCGCGATCCCCCGAAGATCGGCAAGTGATCCCGGTCCAGCTCTGCCCCCGCCCCGGCGGGGGCTTTTTCATGCCGAGCAGGGCCAGGGGAAAGGGTTGAAAAACCAGAGGGCGAAGACCCTTTTCATTGAATGAATGTCTGCGTACAATTGATAAGCGCAATTTGCGGCGAAAAAAGGGATGCAATGTCCCTCCTGCCAACACACCGACAGCCGGGTGCTCGAATCCCGTTCCGCCGACGGAGGCAGGAGTGTGCGTCGCCGCAGAGAGTGCCTCAACTGCGAAGCCCGCTTCACCACCTACGAGCGGGTCGAAACGGTGCCGGTCACTGTGGTGAAACGCAACGGCCACCGGGAATTGTTCAGCCGCGAAAAGCTGCTGCACGGCCTGATCCGCGCCTGCGAGAAAACCGGCCTGGAGCCGGCACGGCTGGAAACCGTGATCGATGAAATCGAACTGCAGCTTCAGCAACGCGGCGGCCGCGAGGTAAGCAGCGCCGAGATCGGCGAGCTCGTGCTCCAACAGCTCGGCGAGATCAGCGAGGTGGCCTACGTGCGTTTCGCCTCCGTCTATCGCCAGTTTCAGGGCATCAGTGATTTCGTTTCCGCCCTGGAAGGGCTGAGCCGGCGTCCCACCAAGCGCCGCAACGACGGATCGAGCCCTGCTCTGGCCATCTTGAACTGACGGTCGCGCTGCTTCGTATAGTCGGAGATTGGGTTTGCGCTGTCGGCGGGCAGCCAGGCCGAACCTTCGCTCTGCCACAGGCAGACCGCCACTCCTTCATGACCGTGACCCCTTCCGACATCAGCAGCGCCGAGGCCGACCTCGAACGCATCGACGCCGCCGCCGCTGAACTGGACCTCGACATTCCGGAAGAGGTTCCCACCGCTGACGACCCCTCCAGCCGCGCTGCAAGCCGCGATGCCGATGGGGCCGGTTTCACTCTTGAGGAGTTCGCCTCTCTTCTCAGCAAGTACGACTACAACTTCAAGCCCGGCGACGTGGTGAACGGCACCGTGTTCGCCATGGAGCCCAAGGGCGCCATGATCGACATCGGCGCCAAGACGGCAGCCTTCATGCCTCTCCAGGAGGTGTCGATCAACCGCGTCGAGAACCTCAGCGACGTACTGGAGCCCGGCGAGGTTCGCGAATTCTTCATCCTCAGCGAGGAGAACGAAGACGGGCAGCTCACCCTGTCCATCCGCCGCATCGAGTACCAGCGGGCCTGGGAGCGTGTGCGTCAGCTCCAGAAGGAAGACGCCACCATCTACAGCGAAGTGTTTGCCACCAACCGTGGCGGCGCCCTGGTGCGGGTGGAAGGCCTGCGTGGCTTCATCCCCGGCAGCCACATCAGCACCCGCAAGCCGAAGGAAGATCTCGTTGCCGACTTCCTACCCCTGAAGTTCCTGGAGGTGGACGAAGAGCGGAACCGTCTCGTGCTCAGCCATCGCCGTGCCCTGGTAGAGCGCAAGATGAACCGGCTCGAGGTCGGCGAAGTGGTGATCGGCACCGTGCGTGGCATCAAGCCCTACGGCGCCTTTATCGACATCGGCGGCGTCAGCGGCCTGCTGCACATCTCCGAGATCAGCCACGAGCACATCGAAACACCCCACACGGTGCTCAACGTCAATGATCAGATGAAGGTGATGATCATCGACCTCGACGCAGAACGCGGTCGGATCTCGCTCTCCACCAAGGCCCTCGAACCCGAACCCGGTGACATGCTCACCGATCCCCAAAAGGTGTTCGACAAGGCCGAGGAGATGGCCGCCCGTTACAAGCAGATGCTGCTGGAGCAGGCGGAAGAGAACGAGCCCATGGGCGTTACCCTCGACCTCGACTGATCTCCGCCTCTCTCCCCGGGTGCACCAATGGCCTTCCTGGCCCTGCGCGGTGAACCGATAGGCCAGCTGGATGCCGTTCTGTTCGACAAGGACGGCACTCTCAGCCATAGCGAGCCACTGCTCACCAGGCTTGCCCGCGCCCGCATCGATCTCTGCGAAGCACGGGTGGCGCCTGAGCGCCGCCTGCAAGTGCGCGAGCTGCTGGAACGTGCCTACGGGCTCGAGGGAGATCGCCTCCACCCAGCCGGGACCACCGCGGTGGCCAGCCGCAGCCACAACCTCATTTCCACCGCCACGGTGTTCTGCCAGGTGGGCCTGGGTTGGCCGGAAGCTCTCCGCCACAGCGAAGAGGTGTTCCGCTGCACGGATGCAGGACCGGGGGAAGGCCAGACCGCTGCTGTCGCCCTGCCCACCCATGGGCTTGAACGGCTACTGGCCGAGCTCGACGCGGCGGGCGTGGTGATCGGGGTGATCAGCAACGATCAACCTGCCGGCATCGAACGCTTTCTGAGGGCACATCAGCTGCAGCACCACATTCGTGGCATCTGGAGTGCTGATCACCAGCCCGCCAAGCCCGACCCGGGCGCCGTGCATGGCTTCTGCAGGCAACTCGGCGTGGAACCAGCGGCCTGCGCTCTGATCGGCGATGCCGACAGCGACCTGGCCATGGCCCAGGCCGCGGGAGTTGCCGTGGCCTTGGGGTATCTCTCCGGCTGGCTCACGCCACCGCCCCTCGAGGCCCACTACCCCCGCATCCACCATTGGTCGGAGCTCACTGTGCTTCCGGTGATCCCCACCAACGGCTCCGCTGCCTGAGCACGAACCAGCGAGGATTCAAGGGAATAGGCTCAACGCTCTAGATCCCTTTTCCACCGGCATGGCGCGATACGTCTTCACGTCCGAATCGGTTACCGAAGGGCATCCCGACAAGATCTGTGACCAGATCAGCGACGCGGTGCTCGATGCCCTGCTCAGTTCCGACCCCGCCAGCCGCGTGGCCTGTGAAACGGTTGTGAACACCGGGCTCTGCCTGGTGACGGGGGAGGTGACCACCAATGCGAAGGTTGATTTCACCAGCCTGGTGCGGGGGGTGATCGAGCAGATCGGATACAGCGGAGCGCGGGCCGGCGGCTTCGACGCCCATAGCTGCGCTGTGCTGATCGCCCTCGATCAGCAATCTCCCGACATCGCTCAAGGGGTCAATGAAGCCGATGACCACGATGGCGACCCCCTCGACCTGGTGGGAGCTGGCGACCAGGGAATCATGTTCGGCTTCGCCTGCGATGAAACGCCGGAGCTGATGCCGCTGCCGATCAGCCTGGCGCATCGCTTATCGAGGCGACTCGCCATCGTGCGTCATGAGGGGACGCTTCCTTATCTGCTGCCCGACGGCAAGACCCAGGTGAGTGTGGTCTACGAACACGGCCGCCCCGTGGCCATCGACACCCTGCTGATCTCGACCCAGCACCTGGCGGAGATCACGTTCGCCGATGGCGCGGTGGTGAGCGACGAAACCACCCTGCGCGAGCGGCTCGCCGACGATCTCTGGACTCACGTGGTGGAGCCCGCCACCGCCGATCTGTACATCCGTCCCTGCCGCAGCAGCACCCGCTTCCTCGTCAATCCCACCGGCAAGTTCGTGGTGGGCGGGCCGCAAGGGGATGCCGGGCTCACCGGCCGCAAGATCATCGTGGACACCTACGGCGGCTCCGCCCGCCATGGCGGGGGTGCCTTCTCCGGCAAGGACCCCACCAAGGTGGACCGCTCGGCGGCCTACGCCGCCCGCTTCGTGGCCAAGAGCCTCGTGGCTGCAGGGCTCGCCCGCCGTGTGGAAGTGCAACTGAGCTACGCGATCGGCGTGGCCCGCCCGGTGAGCATCCTGGTGGAGAGCTTCGGCTCCGGCCTGCTGGGCGACGAAGCTCTCACCGCCCTGGTGCAGGAGCACTTCGACCTGCGGCCCGGGGCAATCATCGACACCTTCGGCCTGCGCACCCTTCCCCAGGAGCGCGGTGGTCGTTTTTACCAGGACGTGGCGGCCTACGGCCACTTTGGCCGCAGTGACCTCAATCTCCCCTGGGAGAACGTCGACGCCATGGCGGCCCAGCTGCGGCAGGCCACGGCCGACCGCCTTCCAGCCGAAAACGCCGCCTGAAGCGAGGCCTCAGCCGTGCCCGGGGTGGGGCCGCAAGCCCCGTTCTGCCTGGGGATCGACCTAGGCACCAGTGGTCTGCGCCTCGCCCTCATTGATGCCGCAGGCCTGCCGGTGGAAGGGGGCGAACGGGCCTTGCCCTATCCGCAGCCGTTTGAACAGCCAGGCGGTTGGCGCTCCGGGCTGGTCGCCCTGGTGCAAGCGCTGCCAGCAGCCTGGCGGCAGCAGGTGGTGGCGCTCAGCGTTGATGGCACCTCCGGCACCTTGCTGGCCTGCCGCACCGATGGCGAGCCCCTGGGGGAGGCACTGTCCTATGCGCTGGCCTGCCCGGAGCAGGCCGCGGGCCTGGCCGAGCTGGTAGAAACCGGATCACCTGCCGGCAGCAGCTCCAGCAGCCTGGCCAGGGCGCTTCGGCTTCTGCAGGCCCACGCGCTGCAGAAGCCGCCACTGCTGCTCCGCCATCAGGCCGACTGGGTGATGGGCTGGTTGCTGGGCACCTGGCGCTGGGGGGAGGAAGGCAACAACCTCAAGCTCGGCTGGCAGCTGGAGCCAGGCCAATGGGCGGGCAGCATCGGCGAGCAGCCCTGGTCCGGCGCCCTGCCAGAGATCGTTGCCAGTGGCGCCGCCCTGGGCCCCTTGCAGGCCCAGGTGGCCGCAGAGCTGGGCCTGCCGCCTGGCTGCCTGGTGATTGCGGGCACCACCGACGCCAATGCGGCCGTGCTGGCGGCGGCGCCCCGGGATCACGAGGGAGTTGCCGTGCTTGGAAGCACCTTGGTGCTGAAGCAGTTCGTGTCCCATCCGATCGAGGCGGCCGGGGTGAGCTGCCATCGCGTGGCGGGGCGCTGGCTGGTGGGAGGAGCCTCGAATGCGGGGGGTGTGGTGCTGAGGCGCTTCTTCACGGATCAGCAATTGCGGCAGCTGAGCCGCCAGATCGACACCAGCCGCCCCAGCGGCCTGGACTTGCTGCCGCTACCGGCCCCGGGGGAGCGCTTCCCCGTCGACGATCCCGCCCTGGAGCCTGTGCTGGAGCCCCGACCGGTGAGCGATGTCCGGTACCTGCAGGCCCTGCTGGAGGGCCTCAGCCGCATCGAGGCGCAGGGCTGGCAGAAACTGCAGGAGCTCGGCGCGCCAGCGCTGCAGCAGGTGGTGACACTGGGAGGTGGTGCCCGCAACCCCCAGTGGCGCCAGTTGCGTCAGCAGCTGCTGGGGATCCCGGTGCGCTGCCGGCCCGGCGTGAGCTGCGCTTTCGGTTCGGCCCGGCTGGCGCAGCGGGGCTGGCGGCAAGGGCTGGCTGGCCGAGGATGATGGCCATGGTCCCATCTGCATGCCTGCGATGAACGAACGACTGCGCACCGTCATCTCCATGGGGCTGTTCGTTGTTCTGGCGGGCTATGTGGCCTTCAGCGGCGTGCGGCTGGGTCTGCTGCTCTGGCAACGCTTCGGAGCCGGCTAGGGCCGCAAGAAAAGTCAGGGCAGCCAGAATCACGCTTCGCCCCTCTCTTTTTCGCGTCGATGTCCGCCGATCCCCTCAGCCAAGCCGTCAGCGCCCGCATTTGCGCCCACATGAACAACGACCACGCCGAGGCGGTGCTGGCCTATGCCCGCCATTACGGCGGAGTGGCAGATGCCCATGCGGCCCGCATGCTTCAGGTGCTGCCGGAAGCCATGGAACTGGACGTGGATGGCGCCACCATTTCCGTGCCCTTCGATCACCCGCTCACAGACAGCGAAGACGCCCATCGCACGCTTGTCGCCATGCTGCGGGCCATGCCCTCAAGCCAGGCCTGAGGCGGCGGCGCCGCCGCCTCAGGCCATAACGCCACCAGTTGGGAATGCTGAGGGCAAGCGGCAGGTGTGATCCCCGCTGCTTCACTGTCAGCCAGCCATGTTCCGGTCTTTTTTGAGCGGCTGCTCTGAGCTGCTCACCATCGCGGTCTGCCCGCGCTGCCGCCAGCCGGCACCCACCAGAGAGGAGGCCCAGTTTCTGTGCCTGCCGTGTCAGGAGCACCTGGAGCTCACGGGGAGCGGGCTGCATGGGACCCAGCCGCTGCCCTGGTGGAGCCTGGGCGCCTATGACGGCGCCTTTCGCCGTGAGCTGCTGGGACTGCGCAAGCGCCCTGATCCGGCCGTGATCTCAGGCCTGGCGCGCAGTCTGGGAGCCACCCTGCCGGCCGCACTCCAGCGTGAAACGTTGCTGGTGGCGGTGCCGAGCTGGAAGCGCCGGGCGAATCCCCTGCCGGAGCGAATCTGCGCTGGATTGGCCCTGCCGGTGGCCGCGCTGCTGCGCCGCCGGCACGCCACGCTCGGGCAGCACCACCTCAATCGCCAGCTGCGGGAGCGCAATCAGGCAGGCTCGTTCTGCCTTAGCGCCGAGGGGGAGCGGCTGGCCCAGCAAGGCTTGCCGGCCCTCGCGCGGAGGAAGCGGCACGTGGTGTTGGTGGACGACATCCTGACCACCGGCGCGACGGCGCAAGCTGCGGCGGCGGCCTTGGAGCAGGGGGGATTCCAGGTGGCAGGGCTGCTCTGTCTGGCCCGCACGCCACCCAGGAGGCGCCACGCGCTGTGATCTAAGATCCACCTGCGCTGCGGCCGCAGCTTGCCGGGATAGCTCAGTTGGTAGAGCAGGCGACTGAAAATCGCCGTGTCCCCAGTTCAAATCTGGGTCCTGGCATCCACCATTTCTCGTTGCTCCGGGCTCAATCGCTGCCTTCTTCAGGCAGTCTGTGCTGTGGTGTCGCGCTTCGTTACGTGCTCAACAGGTGCATCACCAGCCCGTTCCCGGCTCTGGCGGCGGCCACCAGGCTACGCAGTGCCGAGATTCCTAAACGCCCTTCCCCGACGCAGCTTTCCTGATGCGCACCCCCCCCGAATGGGACTCGAACCAACTGTTCAACAACGCCGACAGCTTCGGCATGTCGTTTGATCAGGCCTGGCAGGCTGCTCTGGTGGCCGACCCCTCCCCGGAACTGAGCGAAGAAGACAGGCTGGCCGCCATCCTGGACGCATTGAGCGACCATCCCTTCGCCATCCATCAACCGGATCTGGTGGCCCAGGTGGCCGCGTTCCGCTTGCGGCTGCTGGGCAGCTGAGGCGTGGGCAGGCTGCACGGGCTCCCTCCGCCAGCAACCTCCAGAAGCGACCTCCATCGACAACACCCATCGGCTCCGCTCATAGGATCCGCTCATGACCACGACCCTGCGCCGTCTGGTGGAGATGCTGAGCGCCGGCTTCAGCAATCAGCACCAGGCGTTTGAGAATCCCCCCCTTTACGCCCACATCCTGGTGGCCTTCCGCCCCGTGCCGCAGCTCGGGGAAGGCGCCTTGCTGCTGGAGCAGTCCTACGCATTTGCGCCGAACCAGCCCTACCGGATCCGCATCCTGCGGGCCGAGGCGGCGCCGGATGGCTCGGTGCGCATCCACAACCATGCATTGGTGGAGGAGAAGCGCTTCTGGGGAGCCGTGGAGGATCCGCAACGGATGGCGACGATCCAAAGCGCAGACCTACGCCTACTGAAGGGCTGCTCGTATGTGGTTCGCCAGCAGGGAGAGGGTTTCGTGGGTGAGGTGGAGCCTGGCTGCGGTTGCCTGGTGGAGCGCAAAGGGAGCGTGGCCTACCTGGTGAGCAGCTTTGAGCTCGACCCCAGCGAAATGCGCACGATCGACCGCGGTCATGATCCGGAAACCCACCAGCAGCTCTGGGGTTCGCTGGCAGGCCCCTTTGAGTTTCAGCGCATCCACGATTACAGCGCCGAGATTCCATCGGATTGGTTCACAGCCTGAGGCCTGACCCTGCCCGGGTAGCACTCGCTGCAGCCATGACTTCAAGCGCTCTTCATGAAGAAAATGTCATAAACTCTCTTTGTAAAGGAGTATGTGTGGATGCATTTCGTTTGCCAAGAACGCGGCGAAAGCCTCTAGCTTCGACGCCCAGTAGAACACTCCCACATGCCTCTGCCCCTGCTCGAATACAGCCAGATTGCGCAAAATTCCCGCGTCAAAAGCTATTCCGTCGGCAGCGAGGAGGATCCGCGCCGCTCCCCTGAAGGCCTGCGCCGCAACCCTCAGGAAATGGATGCTCTGATTGAGCGCTCCTACCGCCAGATTTTCTTCCACGCCTTCAAAGTCGACCGGGATGCCGCCCTGGAATCCCAGTTGCGCAGTGGCCAGATCACAACACGTTTGTTCATCCGCGGCCTTCTGCTCTCCCCGCGATTTCGTGAAGGTTTCTATCGCTGTAACAGCAATTACGCGATGGTGGATCAGATCGTTGGCCGTGTTCTCGGCCGCAAAGTGAATGGGCAAAGAGAACGGCTCGCCCTCTCGATTCTGATTGCACAGCAAGGGCTTGAAGCCTGCGTGGATGCTCTTTTAGATTCCAATGAGTATCTCGACCGCTTCGGCGAGATGGATGTTCCCCAGCAATGGGGTCGTGTGCTGCCTGGCAACTCCGGCAATGAGCTGCCGTTCAACCAGCAGGCCCCTCGATACACCGCTTACTGGCGGGACACCCAGGCCAAACGAGCTCCTGCAGGCCCCTTCCGCGGCAACCGCTCCTGGGGGAGCAGCCCCCACATGGTGCTGGGCACCGACGTGATGGCTCCCGGGCCGGTTCCCGTTCAAGTGTCACCCGCCTGGAAAAACGGCCAACCACCCCGGCTCGTGAGGAACCTCTGGCTGCTGGCCGGCGGGCTTGGTGCCCTGGAACTGATGCGGGTGCTGCTCACCACGGCCGGCGCCATGCTGAGCACCGGAGCCACAGGCTGAGCCCCGGCCGCGTCAGGCGGTCAGTTCATCCATGAAACGTTGTTCCTCGTCTTCGGGGAACACATCGTCAGCTTCGCAGGGGCGTTCAGGGCGTTGCAAGGCTGCAGGCATCGAGCGCGCCGTGGACAGCGGCGGCGCCTCAGCATGGAGGCCGAACAGCGTGGACCCGCTCCTCTCGGCACCAGCCTCAGCAGCGAAAAGATCTCTCCCAAAACCAGACGCAGGGGACGAAGCTTCGGGCATCGAGGCTTCGGGCAACGACGAAGCTTCGAACACGGACTCATCGTGCTGAGCTCGGCGCCTGGGCTGGGCATGCAGCACCTGCAGACGCGGAGGGGCCGCTTTCAAGTCAACGGCCACGGTGGGTACCCCCTCCAGCAGCGCTTCCAGCGACGCAAGTCGTTGCCCGGTGGCTTCCAGCACATCCACCAGAGCGGCAGCATTGCCGGCCTGCTCCGACGTCTGATCTTCCAGTCGCCGGTTCTGCTCATCCCAGCGGCCCATGCGCTCCTCGAGCTCAAGCAACCGGAGGGTGAGCGTTTCACAGATCACACTGAGCGACTGGAGCTGGTGGCTCATGCGGTGCGACCAGGAATCCTCCGCAGGCAGGGACGTCATGGCTTCACTCAGCAGACCAACGCATGGCCGGATGGTATCGGCGCTGGAAGATGGCGCCAGATCTCTGCTTTGTAACGATTCTGGAACCAGGCGGTGGAGGTTGTAGTGCCCCCATAGGATCCCGCTAATGCCAGACCCGTCCGCGAGTGCCGCGCCGTGTACGGCACCCTCCCGACAGGACCTGTCTCCCCACCCCCGGCCCGCACGCCCATGGCACTCGTCAACGCTGCCTATCTGGGCATTGACCGTTTCTCGACCTCGCAAAACAAGGAAAGCTGGCTGAATGCCACCGAATCCGATACGGCCACATTGATTCGGGCGGTTTACCAGCAGGTTCTGGGTTTTCAATACGTTCTCAAGAGCGATCGCCTTGAGGGCCCTGAATCCCTGTTCCGTCGCGGCTATCTGAGTGTGCGCGAACTGGTCCGCCAGATCGCCAAAAGCAGCCTCTACCGCAAGCGCTTCTTCGAAAGCACCAACCCTTACCGGTTCATCGAGCTCAACTTCAAGCATCTTCTCGGGCGCGCTCCCCAGAACAAGGCTGAAATGCGCGAGCACTTCACCATCCTGCAGGAACAGGGCTTCGACGCCGAAATCGATTCCTACATCGACAGCGCCGAATACCAGGAGCGTTTCGGAGAAGACCAGGTTCCCTACCTCCACGGCTGGGATTACTCCACCGGCCAGCAAGTCCTTCAATTCACCTACCTCCTCCATGTCAGCCGTGGAACGGCTAACTCGTTGAATGGGCACCCAAAAAGGACCAACATCCGGCTCGGAAAGGCCCTCCATCAGGTACGCGTGTTGCCCGTGGTGAGCCCGATTGGCGCCATTGCAGCTTTCCAATCCAGCAAGGTCGTCATTTAGTCGACCAACATGATAGCCAGGGGATAAGCCAAAAGACAAAGATATGCCAGGTGGAGGACACCTAGCACATTATCTATCGGCGATACAAGCGGAGAGAAACGGTGCGCATTGTTCCCTTTAACATGAGGCTTGAGTAACAGATGATGATTCACCCCCAAGGTGAGGGCTCGGCCATCATCACACTGGTAAGCTGATCCTCCTTAGCTGGAAAAGTGCGCACCATCACCGCTCCGACACGGGGGCTGGACGACCGACCCCTGGCAGCGTCAGGGGCATGCGAACGGTGAGGGGAGTTGCCATCGTTGTAGCGTGTGGGCAGAAACTGAGAAGCACGACCCCGGCGCGAAAGGTGCTCACAAGATGCTAAGTGACCCTTTGTAAACTTCCCACGGAACGGATGCATTCCTGCGCAGAATGGGCAAATCGATCGGAAGAATCCGGTCGCTGTCAACCCCATCCCGACCCGATCGTCGAGAACAGGAGCTTATTTACATGTTCGACGCCTTCACCAAGGTCGTTGCTCAGGCTGATGCCCGCAGCGTATTTCTCAGCTCTGC
>CALFOF010000041.1 GCA_937919075.1 uncultured Cyanobium sp.
CCACAACAAGGACGAAACCTTTGCGCGCACCGCCGATCCGCTCGGGTACGTGGCCGCTGACCACGTGCTCGATCTCGTGCAGGCGATCGCTGCCCTGCAGCGTGACCACGGCGACCGCCAGGTGCGGCGCCATGCCCGCATGAAATACCTGATTCACGACCGTGGCATCGCCTGGTTCAAGCAGGAGCTCAAGCGCTACTTCCCCCATCCGCTCCGGGGCCTGCAGAACGAGCCCACCCCGCGCCTCGCCGACTACCTGGGCTGGCATCGCCAGAGCGCCAATCTCTGGTTTGTGGGCCTGCCCCTGCTCTGCGGCCGCCTCGAAGGCGAGCGCAAACAGGGCCTGCGCCGGCTGGTGGAAACCTTCCAGCTGGAGGTGCGGCTCACCCCCAACCAGGACCTGCTGCTCTGCAACATCGGCACCCCCCAGCGCAGTTCGGTGCGCGCGGCTCTCGCAGAGCTCGGCTTCCTGGCCCCCGAGGCCCCTGATCTGCTGGCTCGCCATGCGATCGCCTGCCCGGCCCTGCCCACCTGTGGGCTGGCGGTCACCGAATCAGAACGCATCCTTCCCGATGTGCTCCAGCGTCTCGATGCCCTGCTGCAGCGCCTGGAGATCGAAAAACCCGTGTTGGTGCGCATGACCGGCTGTCCCAATGGCTGCGCCCGCCCGTACATGGCCGAGATCGGCCTGGTGGGCAGCGGCGTGGAGCAATACCAGCTCTGGCTGGGGGGCACCCCCAACCTCACCCGTCTGGCTAGCCCCTTCCTGGAGCGGATGCCCCTGGCGCAGCTGGAGAGCACCCTCGAGCCGCTGCTGCGGAGCTGGAAGGCGGCCGGCGGGCGGCGCAGCTTCGGCGAGCACGTTGCCCAGCTGGGCGACGCGGCCGTGCGTGAGGCTTTGGCCGCATGTTGATCCGCTCGCTGGGGCTCGCGCTTGCGCTCGCTGCCCTCGGCCTGACCGGGCCCGCAGCGCACAGCCAGGACCGACGCACCCCGCTCGCCCCGGTTCAGACGTTCGAGCCGGATCCGCTCACCTGCAAGCGCGACAACCTGCTGGCTGCCTACCGGCGCCAGCTCAATCAGTTCGCCAGCCAACCGCCGAAGGTGCTTGTCCGCCTGCGGGAGGTGCAACTGGAGATGGGGGAAGCCACCTTGAAACGCTGCGCCGCGCTCGGCTATCTCAGCCGGCCGGACGCGGAGCAGATCTGGCGCGAGTTTCAGCTGATGCCGTTGCCCACCGCCACCGCACCGGCCCCATCCCCTGCCCAACGCCCGTAGCGGGCCCGCGGGGTGCCGCTGCGCCAGGCCCACAGCTGATCGCCATGGCTGAAGTGCCACCACTCATTGGGGTGTTGGCAGAAGCCGGCTGCCACCATCACCTCCTGCAGCAAGCGCCGCCGCCGGTGCCAGTCCGCCGCAGGGCTGCTGGGATCCGCTGCTGCGGCGCTGGCGTAGTGCTCAGGCTCTGAGACCTCGCCGATCGCATCGATCGCCCCGCCCATCGTCAGCAGCGCGCCTGCCGGTCCGGCCAGGGTGAGATCCACCGCGGCTCCGGTGCTGTGCGGCGGCGGTGTGGCCGGATCGGCGCTGGGCGGGGCCCAGAAGCGGCCCACCTCAGCGGCCACAGCCGCGCGCTCCGGGCTTGCTTGCTGCGGATCCACCCCTCGGACCCTGCATTCCTCTCGCAGCGCGTGTTCCACCATGAACGCCTGCACCGCCAGCGGCCGCCAGGCATCAAACACCGCCAGCCGCCAGCTGTGCTGCTGCTGCAGGGCGTCCTGGGCCTGCAGCAGGCGCTCCACCACCCCCTGCCGCAGGCGGAACGGACAGCCGGCCTGGCCATAGGGGGCACCGAGGGCCGCATAGGGGTGGGGTTCGAGCCGGAGCAGCTCGGCAGGGAGTGCGATCAGTGGTTCGCCGTTGTCTTCGATCGGCACCGGGCTCCAGGGACGCAGCACGACAGCAGACCAGGGGAAGGGTTCAATTCAAGCGAGCTGCTTCCGCCTGCCGCTGGCGCTGTTCGGCCAGGGCCATGGCCAGCCCCGGATGCCGCTGCAGCTCTGGGTCCGCCGCCAGCAGCCCCTGCGCCACTGTGCGTGCCTGCTCCAGCACGGCGCCATCTTCGGTGAGGCTGGCCAGGGCCAGGTCGGGCAGCCCCGATTGACGCGTGCCGAGCACCTGCCCCGGGCCTCGCAGTTGCAGGTCCATTTCGGCGATCTCGAAGCCATCGGAGCTGCGCACCAGCACCTCCAGCCGCTGACGGGCGTCGGCATTGCGGCTGTCGTTGATCAGCAGGCAATGGGAGGCGGCGGCGCCACGGCCCACCCGCCCCCGCAGCTGATGCAGCTGCGCCAGGCCGAAGCGCTCGGCGTGCTCGATCAACATCACGCTCGCCTCCGGCACATCGACCCCCACCTCCACCACCGTGGTGGCCACCAGCACATCGCAGGCGCCGCAGGCGAAGGCGGTGAGCGCCTCCTGCTTCTCGCTGCTGGCCATGCGGCCGTGCAGCAGCCCCACCCGCAGCTGCGGGAACACCTCCTCGCTCAGCTGCCGGTGCACCTCCACCGCCGAGCGCAGGTCGAGCTTTTCGGACTCCTCCACCAGCGGCAGCACCACATAGGCCCGCTGCCCCAGCGCCACCTGCTCGGCGATCAGCCGGTAGGCCTCCTGCCGCTCGCCGCTGCGCAGCAGCCGGGTGCGGATGGGGGTGCGGCCAGGGGGGAGCTCGTCGATCTGACTCACCTCGAGGTCCCCGTGCACGGAAAGCGCCAGCGTGCGTGGGATCGGGGTGGCGGTCATCGTGAGCAGATGGGGTTGGACATCCTTCCCGAGCAGCCGGTCGCGCTGCCGCACCCCGAAGCGGTGCTGCTCATCGACCACCACCAGCCCCAGCCGGGCGAATTGCACCGGATCCTCCAGCAGGGCGTGGGTGCCCACCAGCAGCTGCAGCTGGCCATTGGCGAGATCCTGCAACAGCTCACGGCGCCGCCGCTGCGGGGTGGAGCCGGTGAGCAGGGCCGCGCGCACATGCAGCTGGGGCAGCCAGGCGCCGAGTTTGCGGGCATGCTGCTCAGCCAGCACCTCGGTGGGGGCCATCAAGGCCCCCTGGCAACCGGCTGCGATCGCCGTGAGCAGGGCGGCAACGGCCACCACGGTCTTGCCGCTGCCCACATCCCCCTGCACCAGGCGGGCCATCGGTTGGCCCCGGGCCATGTCGGCGCGGATCTCCGCCAGCACCCGCTGCTGGGCGGCGGTGAGCGGAAAGGGCAGCAGCGCCAGGAAGTTGCCCACCAGGCTGCCGGCGCCGGCATTCACCGTGAGCGGCGTAGAGGGGCGGAGGCTCTGCTGCTGGCGGCGTTGCAGCAGCCGCAACTGCAGCAGCAGAAACTCATCGAACACCAGCCGATGACGGCTGGCCTGCAGCTGATCCCGGTCGCGGGGATCGTGCAACCCCTGCAACGCTTCCCCACGGCCCTTCAGCGCTTCCCGCTGCCGCAGGCCGGCCGGCAGGGGATCAGGCCAGTGCACCGCTGCCTCAAGCACGGCGCGCAGGGCCTGCCGCAGCCGCTCGGCGTTCAGGCCTTCGGTGAGCGCGTAGACCGGCAGCAGCCGGCCGATCCGGTCAGAGCGCAGCGGCGCATCCGGACCCTCCAGCACCTCCATCAGCGGATCTTGGAAGCAGGGGCCATAGGGCGAGGTCTTGACCAGGCCGCTGGCCACCACCGTGCAGCCCGGTGGGAACTGGCGTTGCTGGGCCTTCAGCCATCCCGGCGTGCTGAAGCGCTTGCCGATCAGAAAGCGGCTCACCCGCAGCCGGCCGGTGATGTCCTGCAGCTGCAGCTCCAGGATCGAGAGGTTGGGATTGCGCGGGCTGGCAAAGGCATGGCAGCGCTTCACCGTGGCCACCACGGTGGCCGTCTCGCCCGCGCGCAGGGCACCGATCCGCGCCAGGTTTGCGTAATCGACGTAGTCGCGTGGGTAATGGCGCACCAGATCACGGGCCAGCAGCAGCCCCATGGCGGCCAGCTGGGTGGCGGTCCTGGCGCCGATGCCATGGATCGCCCCCAGCGGGGTGTCGGGTTCGATGGTCGCCTGACCATGGTTCACGCGACGGTTGCCTGCATCGCCGCTGGTTGCACTCCTGCCGCCCGCTGCAGGCGAAGGGACGTCGCGGCGGGGTAGCCGCGGCGGCGCCACGCTGGCTGGTGGCTCAAGCGAACGGCGCAGGGCATGCAGCCGCTCGCGGCACTGGCGCACCAGGGTCTGCCGGCGGGCGGGGCTCAAGCCGCTGTAGCCCTCGAAGCCAGCAGCCAGCTCGGCCAGGGCGCGTTGATCCTCCGGGCGCCGGGTCAGGCTGTCCGGCGGCTGGCCGCAGCTGCGGGTGAGAAAGGCGCTGAAGCACTCCTGACGGCCTTGCAGGTCGCTGAAACCGCGTTCCGCCTCCACCCTCAGGGCCTGTTGCAGGGTGGCCAGCCAATCGCCCGCTGGCGAGCCCGGGGTCAGGGTTGAACCGGACCCGCCGTCCGACTGTCCTGCAACCACTGTTGCTCCGCCTCCAGGGCGAGTGTGCGCCGTTGCCAGTGTCGGTAGTTCCGGGCCACAGTGCGAAGTTCGCTGCGCCGCTCCTCCAGCCGGCGCCGGCAGGTGCGCAGCCGCGGCTGCTCCACCTCCAGATCGGGGCTGCGCAGCAGCAGGCCGAGCGCCTCCACCGGCGCTGCCAGGCCTTCGGGGCCGAAGGGCAACGACAGACGCAGCAGATTGGCGGGAGCCGGCAGCGCTTCGATCTGCCCACGCAGCACCGCATCCAGCAGGCTCGCCGGCAACAGGCTGCGCGTGAGGCCTAGGTGCAGCAGTTCGAGGTTGATCGCGTGCGAGAGATTGCGCAACCGGCGCTGCAGGGCGAGGTCGAAGGCCCCCCACCAGTGCAGCAGCTCCAGCGGCTGGCGCGGCAACAGGTAAGGCGGGTCGTTGCTGTCGTCTGATCCGCCGGTCGGCGCGCCGGGCTCCGGGTCGGC
>CALFOF010000042.1 GCA_937919075.1 uncultured Cyanobium sp.
CCAGGTGGCCCAGCAGCTGCAGCACCGCCTCAGCCGTGAGAGCGATCCCGATTCAGAGGAAGCGAGCCGGATCCGCACCGCCCTCTGTGAACTGTTCCGCTTCGCTACTACCCACTGACCCGCCATGCGTCTCCTCAACTGCCAACTCCAAAACGTGCGCCTCCATGGCGACCTGGAACTCAGCTTTTCGCCCCGGCTCACCTTGATCGGTGGGCCCAATGAATCCGGTAAGAGCACCCTGGTGGAAGCTCTGCACCGGGCACTATTCCTCAAGGCTTCCGCCACAGGTGCCCCGGTCGAGGCGCTGCAGTCGCGGCTGCACATGGGCCAGCCGGTTGTGCAGATCGGCTTTGAAGCCAAGGGCGACACCTGGACCTTGGTCAAACGCTTCAGCGGCGCCACCGGCCAGGTGACGCT
Organism: uncultured Cyanobium sp.; assembly: GCA_937919075.1. Classification (GTDB taxonomy): domain Bacteria; phylum Cyanobacteriota; class Cyanobacteriia; order PCC-6307; family Cyanobiaceae; genus MW101C3. The sequence goes on from CALFOF010000042.1 coordinate 418, forward strand.
GAAGGCCGAAAGCAGCGGTAAGCCGCTCACTGGCCCCGCCGCAGAGGACGTGTTGGCGGAACTGCTGGGCGTCGGCGAAATCATCGGCAGCAGGCAGGCAGGCACGGTGCTGCCCAGCCGCTGGGCCCATCTCTGGGTGCGCCAGGGCTTCTCCGGCGACAACATACTGACGACCAGCAAAGCCCACTACGATTTCGATCGGCTGCGGCTGCAGCTGGAACGCAGTGGCGGGGCTGCCGTGCAGCAGTCGGCCCTCGATCAGCGGGTGGAGCAGCGCATTAAAGAAGCGCTGGAAGATAACTACACCACCCGCGGCACCAAAGCAAAGTCGCCGCTCTTTGAGCGAGAAGAAGCCCTCAAAAAGGCCCAATTACGGATGGCGATGGGACTGGGCCGTCTCGAGGAGTACGAAACCGCTAGCGAGGAGCTGGCGGACATCTGTGAACAACTGGAGCGATTGCAGGGGCAAGACCTGCCGGATCTGCTTGAGCGCCAGAAACGCCTGCTGGAAGGTGCGGAGGTGGCTGGGCGTATGGATGCGGCCATCGAACTGGCCAGCAAGGCCCTAGAGCCCATCCGGCTGCGCCATGACGCTGCAGCGT
>CALFOF010000043.1 GCA_937919075.1 uncultured Cyanobium sp.
GGGTGAATTTGCTGCCCCTCTGACCAGTTCAGTGGTCAGGACTTGTGTACCCGGGCCAGCTCAACCATGACGGCTTCCTCCTCCGCCAAGGAAACCATCCTGGTCGTTGACGACGAGGCCAGTATCCGCAGGATTCTCGAAACCCGCCTCACGATGATCGGCTACGACGTCGTCACCGCCTGTGACGGCGTGGAAGCGCTTGAAGCCTTCCGCCACTCCAACCCGGATCTGGTGGTGCTCGACGTGATGATGCCCAAGCTCGACGGCTACGGCGTCTGCCAGGAGCTCCGCAAGGAATCCGATGTGCCGATCGTGATGCTCACCGCCCTGGGCGATGTGGCCGACCGCATCACCGGCCTGGAACTCGGCGCCGACGATTACGTGGTGAAGCCCTTCAGCCCGAAGGAGCTGGAGGCCCGCATCCGCTGCGTGCTGCGCCGGGTGGAGAAGGAGCAGGTGGTGGGCATCCCCAACTCCGGGGTGATCCAGGTCAACGAGCTGCGCATCGACACCAACAAGCGCCAGGTGTACCGGGGCGAAGAGCGCATCCGCCTCACCGGCATGGAGTTCAGCCTGCTCGAGCTGCTGGTCAGCCGTTCGGGCGAGCCCTTCAGCCGCGGCGAGATCCTCAAGGAGGTCTGGGGCTATACCCCCGAGCGTCACGTGGATACCCGAGTGGTGGATGTCCACATTTCGCGGCTGCGTTCCAAACTGGAAGATGATCCAGCCAACCCCGAGCTGATCCTCACCGCACGGGGTACGGGTTACCTGTTCCAGCGCATCGTGGAAGCCGTTGCCTCCGAAGGACTCTGATTCAGAACTGAGACAACGCCGTCCCAAACCCAGCCGCGCGATCCGCCGGCTGGTGGTCTGGTATCGCCGCAATGCGACGGTCACAAGCCTGGTGGACACAGCCACTTCCTCAGCCAGCACCGCCGCTTCCGCCGCTTCCGCCGCCGCCTCGGTGGCCGGCTCCATGGCCTCCGCCGCCGGTTCGGTGGCTTCTTCCGCCGGCACCATGGCGGGATCGGTGGCCGGCACGGTGCTGCAGCCGCTGATGAGCTACCCCCGCCGCCGCCTGCAGGCTGGTGGCGATGGCTCCGCTCCGATCCGCGACCGTGACCGCATCTGGATGGCGGTCGACGGCATGGGGGGGGATCACGCCCCCGGCCCGATCCTCGAAGGCTGCCTGGCGGCCGTGCGCTGCCTGCCGGTGAAGATCCGCTTCGTGGCCGAAGCCGCGGCGGTGCAGCAGGCCGCGGCCGCCTTGAACCTGGAAGACGACCTGCGCGAGAGCCTCCAGACCGGGCTGCTCCAGCTCGTGGCCAGCGGCCCTTCGGTGGGCATGGACGAGGAGGCCACGGTGGTGCGCCGCAAGCGCGACGCCAGCATCAACATGGCCATGGACCTGGTCAAAAGCGGTGAGGCGGCGGCGGTGTATTCCGCCGGTAACTCCGGTGCCGTGATGGCCTCGGCGATCTTCCGGCTCAGCCGCCTCAAGGGCATCGACCGCCCCGCCATCGGTGCTCTCTTCCCCACCAAGGATCCGGGCCGGCAGGTGCTGGTGCTCGATGTGGGCGCCAACATGGATTGCAAGCCGGCTTATCTGCAACAGTTCGCCCTGCTGGGCAGCATCTACAGCCGCGACGTGCTTGGCATCCCCCAGCCCCGCATCGGTCTGCTGAACATCGGCGAGGAAGCCTGCAAGGGCAATGAGCTCACCCTCAAGGCCTACGCCCTGCTCGCCGCCGAGAAACGGCTGCGCTTCGCCGGTAACTGCGAAGGCCGCGACGTCCTCTCCGGCCGCTTCGATGTGGTGGTCTGCGACGGCTACACCGGCAACGTGCTGCTCAAGTTTCTGGAATCGGTGGGCAGCGTGCTGCTCGACGTGCTGCGGGCGGAACTGCCCCGGGGCAGGCGCGGCAAGGTGGGTTCCGCCTTCCTGCGCAGCAACCTGGTACGGATCAAGAAACGCCTCGACCATGCCGAGCACGGCGGCGCCCTGCTGCTCGGCGTCAATGGGGTCTGCGTGATCGGCCACGGCAGCAGCAAGGCGCTGTCGGTGGTCAGCGCGCTGCGGCTGGCACACCTGGCCGCCAGCCATGGGGTGATGGACGATCTGCACAAGCTCAGCAGCGAAGAGAGGTCCGTTCCTGCCTGTGGTTGACTGAGCCGAACCATGGGTGAGTCGGTGGCGCTTGGCCGGATGGGCACAGGCATGGCGCTGGTGGGATGCGGCAGTTCGCTCCCCGCTCTGATCGTCAGCAATGACGCGCTGAGCCAGCGCGTCGACACCAATGACGAATGGATCCGCAGCCGCACCGGCATCGCCGCGCGACGGGTGGCCGGGCCCTCGGAAACGGTTACGTCGATGGCCACCGCTGCGGCCCGCTCCGCCCTTGATCACGCCGGCTGGTCGGCGGATTCAGTGGATCTGATCCTGCTGGCCACCTCCAGCCCCGACGACCTGTTCGGCACCGCCCCGCGGGTGCAGGCGGGCCTGGGGGCCACCAACGCCGTGGCCTTCGATCTCACGGCCGCCTGCAGCGGCTTTCTCTTCGCCCTGATCACCGCAGCGCAGTACATCCGCGCCGGCAGTGCGCGCAAGGTGCTGGTGATCGGGGCCGACCAGCTCAGCCGCTGGGTCGACTGGGACGACCGGCGCACCTGCGTGCTGTTCGGCGACGCCGCCGCCGCCGTCGCCGTGGAAGCCTGCGACGGCGAGCGCGATGGCCTGCTGGGCTTCCGCATGCGTTCTGACGGCCGGCGGGCCGCCTGCCTGACCCTGGCGCAACGGGAGGAGCGCCAAGTGCTGCTCGACGGCCACACCGCCCAGCGCGGAGGCTTCGCGCCGATCCACATGAACGGCCAGGAGGTCTACAAGTTCGCCGTCAAGGAAGTGCCGGCCGTGCTGCAGGAGCTGCTGGCCGCCACCGGCACCGCCGCTGCCGAACTCGACTGGCTGCTGCTGCACCAGGCCAACCAGCGCATCCTTGATGCGGTGGCCCAGCGCTTCGCCATCCCCAACGCGCAGGTGCTCAGCAACCTGTCGGCCTACGGAAACACCTCTGCCGCCACGATCCCGCTGATGCTCGATGAGGCGGTGCGTGATGGCCGCATCCAGCCCGGCCATCTGATCGCCAGCAGTGGCTTCGGTGCCGGGCTGAGCTGGGGCGCCGCGCTGCTCCGCTGGAGCGGCCCCGCCAGCTGAGCAGAACCAGCCTGGGGGCGGCCTGGGTGGCGCAAGGCGTCGCCGTAATCTCGGCTGCGGTTCAAGGTGAACAGGATGGGCATTGCCTGGGTGTTTCCCGGCCAGGGATCGCAGAAGTTGGGAATGGTGGGGGATCTGCTCGATCTGCGCGGGGCGCGCGCGCGATTTGCTGCCGCCTCCGAGCTGCTGGGCAGGGATCTGCTGGCGATCTGCGCCGGTGAACCGCTCAGTGATCCCAATGCGCCCGCCGACCTGAACGACACCCGCAACAGCCAGCTGGCCCTGTTCGTACTGGAGAGCCTGCTGGTGGATGCGCTCAAGGAGATGGGCCGCAGCGCCCACCTGGTGGCCGGCCACAGCCTCGGGGAGCTGGTGGCGCTCTACGCCGCCGATGTCTTCGACCTTGAAGCGGGCCTGGCCCTGATGCAGCAGCGCAGTGAACTGATGGCCGCCGCCGCCGGCGGCTCGATGACCGCCGTGATCGGCTTCAACCGGGCAGAGCTGGACGAGCGCATCGCTGCCAGCGAAGGGGTGGTGATCGCCAACGACAACAGCGCCTCCCAGGTGGTGCTCTCCGGCAGCTCCGAGGCGGTGCAGACCCTGTGCCAGAGCATCAGTTGCAAGCGGGCAATCCCCCTGGCTGTGTCAGGGGCCTTCCATTCCCCTTTCATGGCCGAGGCCGCCGCCGCCTTCCGTCAGCTGCTGGAGCAGGTACCGTTCGCCGATGCGGCGATTCCAGTGTTGAGCAACACCGATCCCACGCCGGCCACCGATGGCGCTCTGCTCAAGGAGCGCCTGAGCGAGCAGATGGTCACAGGGGTGCGCTGGCGCGAAACCATGAATCAGTTTCCGCAGCTGGCGATCGACACCGTGGTGGAGATCGGCCCAGGCAACGTGCTCAGCGGCCTGCTGCGCCGGGCAGTCCCCGACCTCACCACCGCCCAGATCGGCACGGCGGCGGACCTGGCGCTTTGAGCGAATCCGTGGCGCTGGCCCCCTCTGATTCGCTGGCGCTGCTGACCCCCCGCCCCAGCCTCACCTACCGGGTGATCAGCTATCTGCTGGTGTTTCCGCTCTACCGGATCCTGTTTCGCGGGCGCACCAGCGGCAATCGCAACGTGCCCATGGAGGGGGCCCTGGTGGTGGTGGCCAACCACGGCTCCCACTTCGACCCGCCGCTGCTGGGCCATGCCCTGGGCCGTCCGGTGGCCTTCATGGCGAAGGCGGAGCTGTTCCGGGTTCCCCTGCTCGGCCCGATCATCCGCGCTTGCGGGGCCTACCCGGTGCAGCGGGGCGCCAGCGATCGCGAAGCCATTCGGGTTGCCACGGCACGGCTGGCCCAGGGATGGGCCACCGGCGTGTTTATTGATGGCACCCGCCAGCAGAACGGCCGCGTGAACCAGCCCCAGGCAGGCGCGGCCCTGCTGGCGGCACGGGCCGGGGTGCCGCTGTTGCCGGTGGCGATCGTCAACAGCCACCGGGCCATGGGGGTAGGCCGCAGCTGGCCGCGCCTGGTGCCGATTCATCTCCGCATCGGCCAGCCGATTCCGCCACCCGCCTCGCGCCGCCGCGAAGACCTGCTGGCCACCACCCAGGCCTGCCAGGACCAGATCAATGCCTTGCTGAACGAGGGCCTGATCAGTCCCGGCCCTGAGCGAGCCGCGCTTGCGCCCAGTTCTTCAGATCCCGCCCACTGAGCACCCACACCACCGCCCGCAGGCCATCGCCCCAACGCTTGGGCAGGCTCTCTGGAAAGCAGTGCTGCCCACAGGGCACCGCCACGGGCGTCAGCTGGATGCCGCGGCTGCCGGCCACCACCCGGCCCACCAGCAGCGCCCGGTCCATGTGATCGCTGCTGGTGACCAGCAGCACGTGGCGGATGCCGCCGCGGCGCAGATCATCCACCACGGTGGTGAAGTTGGTGAGCGTGTCGTGGGCGCGGTAATCCAGCCGGTATTGCTGCTGCCGCAGACCTTCCTGGTCGAACAGCCAGCGGGCGTATTCCGGGTTGCTGCCGCCGCTGACCACCACCGGCAGGCTGTACTGGGCCGCCAACCGCCCGGCCGCCTTCTCGCGCTTCACATCGCCTCCCAGCACGAGGATCAGCTGGGGGGGCGAGACGGGCGATGCCAGCAGGGAGCGCCCCAGCCAGAGGGTGCCGGCAGCCAGCAGCGTCAGCAGCAGCAGCAGGCGGCGCTTCAACCCTCGGCCCCCACAGGACTGGTGGGGTAAAGAGGCAGCACGGTGGCCCAGGGCGCCGGCCCGCCGACCGCCGCTGCCGCCTGGCTGAAGGCGAGCAACTGGGCCACATCGGCGCCGGCCTCCACCACCGCCAGCAGCTGCGGGCCAGGAGGCACGGCAGCGGCAGCGGCAAACAGCCGCGGCGGCTGGCGCTCCACCACCCCCCCGGGAGCGTGGGCATCAAGGGCGTAAGCCCCCGCCACCACACCTCGGCGTGGCAGATCCTGCAGCAGCCAGAACGGATCAGCGGTCGTCAGCGGCTCCCCGGCCTGCCAGAGGCGCCTCGCCACCAGCAGAAAACTGCTGACACCATCAAGGGGAAGGGCCAGCTGCTGGGCCAGCGTGCGGGCCATCACCACGGTGAGCCGGGTGCCGGTGAAGCCACCGGGGCCGGTGGCCACCGCCAACCGAGCCAGCCGCGGCCAGCTGGAGGCCGGCAGCACCTCCTCCACGCAGGCGAACAGATCGTTGGAGAGCCGGCGGCCCAGTGGGAACGTGCGGATCAAGGGCGGCGCCTCCGGCTCCAGCAGCGACTGCAGCGCCACCCCCAGAACCTCGCTGCTGCTGTGCAAGGCCAGCCCCCATGCAGGATCTCCTGTCACCGCGGTACCGACGCCAGGGGACGCAGCCGTTGCCAACGGCCCGGCTCGGCCGCGAAGCTGGCGCAGGCACGCACATCCCATTCCACGCCCACGCGGTTCTCCGGCAGGTCCATCACCTGCACGTGGATGCGTGGTTCGATCGGGCGGAAGTCGGGGGCAGCGGCAAGGTGCTCCACACCGTGCTGGCGCTCCACCGCGTGATAGGCCTGGCAGCGGTCCACCCAGTGGCAATCCACGCAGATGCACATGCCTGAGTGGTCTCCGACTCCCCCCATTCTGGCGGGCCACGCCAACGTGCCTGCGGATCTGGCCGCCGCCACAGCTCTGCTGCGCAGCCGCCTGGCGATGGAACGCTGGCCGGTGCCGGCGGCGGCCTTCCCGGCAGGCACCGCCCTGGTGGGTGGCGCCGTGCGCGATGGCCTGCTCGGGCGGCTGGGGGAGCGGCCCGACCTGGATCTGGTGGTGCCGGTGGAAGCCATCGCCCTGGGCGAGCGGCTGAGCCGGGAGCACGGCGGACGCTGCGTGGTGCTGGATCAGGAGCGCTCGATCGCCCGTCTGGTGATCCGCGGCTGGAGTGTGGATCTGGCCCGCCAGGCCGGTGCGGATCTGGCCACCGATCTGCTGCGCCGTGACTTCCGCCTCAATGCCCTGGCCCTGCCCCTGCCGGCGGGCAGCGAGCTGCTCGACCCGAGCGGCGGCCTGGCCGACCTGGCGGCAGGGCTGATCCGGGCCGTGAGCGAGCAGAACCTGCTGGACGATCCGCTGCGGCTGCTGCGGGGCGAGCGGCTGGCTGCTGAGTTGGGATTTCGCCTCGATGCCACCAGCGACACCTGGATCCGGTGCCACAGCCGCCGGATCGATCAGGTGGCACCGGAGCGCGTGCGGGTGGAGCTGGAGAAGCTGGCGGCGTGCGCAGGCGGAGGCGAGGGGTTGGCCCGGGTGCAGGCGATCGGCCTACTGGACGCCTGGCGCCGGCCTGCGCCGGTTGGCGAGGGAGCCGCCGCCGTCAAGGCAGCAGGCGGTGAAGCGCTGAGGCAGCTCACCCCAGCGGCAGCAGAAGCCTGGGGCCTGAACGAAGACGAAGTTCTCACGGCCCTGCCCCTGGCGCGCCTGGCCACGCTGCTCGATGCCGCCAGCTGGGGTCGGCTGCACGCCAGCCGCGCGCTGCAGCGGCGCTGCGGGTTGCTGCGCAGCTGGCGGGCGCAGCTGCAGGGGGCAGGCGAGACATGGGATGCCGCCAAGCCGTTCGCCACGGAACGGGAGCAGGTGCACTTTCACCGCGAACTGGAGCACGACCTGCCCGCCTTACTGCTGATGCTGCCACTGCCGTTTGCGCGGGAATGGCTGCCGCGCTGGCGCGAGCCGGGTGACCCGCTCTTTCACCCGAGGCCGCCGCTCGACGGCATGGAACTGCAGGAGCGGCTGGGGCTGGCCCCGTCGCGGCGGCTGGGTGAACTGCTCGCCCACCTGACGATCGAGCGCGCCTTCGGCCGCCTGGAAAGCAGCGAGGAGGCACTGGGGGAAGCGCGCCGCTGGCTCAAAGGACAGGCGCCGTGATTGACTGCTAGGCGTACAGGCATCTTCGATTGCTTCATCGAAGCCCGAACGGCAACGGTTGACGTTCAGTTCCTGAACATCAGAAACACCTCCCCGATCGCTCTTTGGCGCCTCCTGCGCTGCCCTGCGTTTCGCCGGTGCGTTCACCCGATGGCGCAGGCCGCCACCTTCCTTTTCTCCCCTCTCCTCCCATGAGTGTTCGTCTCTACGTCGGCAATCTGCCGCAGACTTTCGATGCCGCCGAGCTCGATGCTCTGTTCACTTCCATCGGCGAGGGCGTGCGCTTTAAAACCGTTCAAGACCGGGAAACGGGTGCCTGCCGGGGTTTTGGTTTCGCCAATGTCGAGGATGAAAAGCTGGCCGACACCGTGATCGAGCAGCTCAACGGCCACGCCTTTGGCGGCAACAGCCTGCGCATTGAGCGCTCCGAGCGTCGTGACAGCCGCCCCGGCACCGGCGATCGCCGGCCCGCCGCCGCCGGTGCTGCCCCTGTGGCCGCCCGCAAGGCCGTCAACAAAGTCGTGCACAGCGACACCATCACCGAAGGCGCCCCCGATCCGCGCTGGGCTGGTGAACTCGCCAAACTGAAATCCCTGCTGGCCAACCAGACAGCCACCACGGTCTGAGCCAGCGCCTTATGCCGCCGGTCGGCGGCGATGCTGCCTTGACCCAACCGCCGGCGTCCTCCACCAGCGTTTCCACCTCGTCCTGCTGGACCTGGCAGGGGCGCACCATCCGCTACCGCTGCCTCGCCGGCCCCGAACCGGCGGGGCTTCAACGTGTGGTGCTGATCCACGGTTTCGGCGCGAGCCTGGGCCACTGGCGCCACAACCTGCCGGCGATCGCCAGCCGCTTCTCGGCCTGTGCCATCGATCTGCTCGGATTCGGCGGCAGCGACAAACCCCGCTCCCGCCTGGCCGATGAAGCCGAACAGCCCGGTGCGGTGCGCTACTGCTTCGATCTATGGGCGGAGCAGGTGGCAGATTTCGTGCAGCAAGTGGCCCTGCAGCACGCCCCCTCCGCCCGCGTGCACTTGGTCGGCAACTCCATCGGTGGCGTGGTGGCCTTGCGAGCGGCCCAGCTGCTGGTGGCCCGCGGCGTTCCGCTCGCCCAGGTGATCCTGATCGACTGCGCCCAGCGCACACTCGATGAAAAGCGCGTGGCGGATCTGCCGCTGCTGGAGCGCTGGAGCCGGCCGCTGGTGAAGCAGCTAGTGCGTCAGCGCTGGCTGGTGGCCCCCCTGTTCCGCACGCTGGCCCGGCCCGCCTTCATTCGTCAGGTGCTGGGGCGGGCCTACCCCAGCGGCGCCAACATCGACGACGCCCTGGTGGAGCTGCTGCATCGGCCCAGCACCGATACAGGCGCCTCCGAGAGCTTCCGCGGCTTCGTCAACCTGTTCGACGACCACCTGGCCCCGGAGCTGCTTGCCGAACTGACCGTGCCGGTGCGGATGCTGTGGGGAGCGGAGGATCCCTGGGAAGCGCCGGCCGAAGCCGAACGCTGGGCGCGCAGCTTCGCCTGCGTGCAGGAGCTGAAGGTGCTGCCGGGGTTGGGGCACTGCCCCCACGACGAAGCTCCCGAGCGCGTCAATCCGATCCTGCTGGACTGGCTAGAGGCCGGATCCGGCGCTGCGGCGGAGGCTCAGCGGGCCTGGGAAATCACGTAGGAGAGCGGCAGGTCGAGCAGCTTGAAGGGCTTGGGAACGTAGGCCCGGTGGTTGAAGACGTCGTAGTTGAGCCGCTCGATCACCGTGAGAATGCCGCGGTAAAGGCGCAGCGAAGCCCAGACCGGCCAGCGGGCATCGGCCGCCAGCCAGCGCACGCCCGCCTCGGAACGGCCGAACCAGTAGCGGGCGCGCTGCAGCTGAAACGCCATCAGAGCCCGCCAGTTTTCATTGAGCAGGCCCGCCATCAGATCCGCTTCCGAGTAATTGAAGCGCTGCAGATCTTCCAGAGGCAGATAGATGCGGCCGCGGCTGCGATCTTCGCCCACATCGCGCAGGATGTTGGTGAGCTGGTTGGCGATGCCCAGCGCCACCGCCGCCTCTGACGTATCGGGCCGTTCGCTCCAGGGGGCCGTGGTGTAAGCCGGATCGAGCCCCATCACTTCCTGGGTCATCAGGCCCACGGTGCCGGCCACCCGATAGCAATAGAGCTGCAGCTCATCAAAGCTGGCGTAGCGGTGGCAGACCAGATCCATGCGCTGCCCCTCGATCATGTCGAGATAGGGCTGGAGCGGTTGGGGATAGCGCTGGAAGGTGTCCACCATGGCCAGATCGAGCGCATCGTGCACGTCGCCGGCAAACAGGCGACGGGTGCGGGCTTCCCAGCGATCGAGCCGCTCGGCGAGTTGCTCGGTGGGCAGCCGCTGCGCCTGGGGGCTGTCCATCAGCTCGTCGGTGCGGCGGCACCACACGTAGATCGCCCAGATCGCTCGCCGCTTGGCGGCGGGCATCAGCAGCGTGCCGAGATAGAAGGTTTTGGCCCATTGAGCGGTTTCCTGGCGGCAGGCTTCGTAGGCGTGCTCGAGGTTCAGGCCGGAGCGCAGGGAAGCGGTGGTGTGTGTAGCGGCCAGCACGCTCACACCGCCACCGGCTGCGCCAGCGCGGACGCCTGCCGGCTGACCGCCTCAGCGCAGAGCTTGCCGCTCAGCACCGCCCCCTCCATCGACGCCAGGTAACGCTGCATCGTGTAATCGCCCGCCAGGAAGAAGTTGGCGATCGGCGATTGCTGCGACGGCCGCAGTTGCTGGCAGCCGGGCACCGTTTTGTAGACGGAGAGAGGGGTTTTCACCACCCGGGACTTGCGCAGCTTGGCCTGATCGTCGCCGCTGAAGTGGTTGGGAAAGAGGCGGCGCAGCTCCTCGAGCGTGGCAGCCACGATGTCGTCGTCGCTGCGGCCGATCCACTCCGCCGCAGGGGCGAAGACCAACTCGAGCATGGAGCGCTCAGGATCGGCGTACTCGCGGCAGGTATTGCTCATGTCGGCGTAAACGCTGAGCAGGTCCGAACGACTGAACAGAAGATGGTCGATGGCGGTGAGTTTTCGATCGAACCAGAGATGAATGTTGATCACCGGCACCCCCTTGAGCCCGTCGAGCTTCTGGAAATAGGGCAGTTGGCGCCAGGGATCCGGCAGCAGCAGCTTGAGCGGATCCACCGGCAGGGCGCTGACGTAGGCATCCGCCTCCACCTCACGGCCTGGCTGGCCCTGGATGCCGCCGATCCGGAAGCCGCGCACACTGCCATCGGCCGCCAGACGAATCTCGCGCAGGGGGCTGTCGAGGTGGACCTCGCCGCCACGCTCCCGGATCGAGGCCACGATCGGTTCACAGAGGCGTTCGGGGGGGTTGCCGTCGAGGAAGGCCATCTTCGAGCCGTTCTTCTCCTGCAGGAAACGGTTGAGAGCCGTGAGAATCACCGTTGCGGAGATTTCGTCGGGGTTGATGAAGTTGAGCGCCTTGCTCATGGCGATGAACACCTCATCGTTGACCCGCTGCGGGATGTTGTGAATCTCAAGCCATTGCGACCAGGAGTATTTGTCGCAGTCCTCGACGTAATCCTGGCCGCGGAGCATGGCAGGCACCAGGCCGAGCCCAAAGGCGATCTTCTCGGGCCAGGTGAGCATGTCGTTGTTGCCGAGAATGGCGGCGACACCGTTAAGGGGGGCGGGCAGGTCGGGGAAATCAAAACGGCTGTAGGTGCCCGGCGCCTCCTTCTGGTTGAAGATCATCGCGTGATCCTTCCACTGCAGGCGATCCTCGATGCCCAGCTCGGCGAAGAGCTGCAGCATGTTGGGGTAAGCCCCGAAGAAGATGTGCAGGCCGGTTTCGTACCAGTCGCCGTCTTCGTCCTGCCAGGCCGCCACCTTGCCGCCGAGCACGTTGCGGCCCTCGAGCAGCACCGGCGTATGGCCGGCGTCGCAGAGGTATTTGGCACAGGACAGGCCGGCGAGTCCTGCTCCGGAAATAGCGACGCGCATGCAAAGACGAAAACCAGCCGCCAACCTAAAAGGATGCCCCCTGCCAACGTCGGGCGCCGGCCAGGCTGGGGGGCCCTCCCCGCGCTGGCGGTTCCTAGAGTTCCCTAGGCCCATCTCCGCCCGTTCGCCTTCGTTCCATGGCCGACGACCTGCTGCTCAAGTCCACCACCCGTCATGT
>CALFOF010000044.1 GCA_937919075.1 uncultured Cyanobium sp.
CCACCGGCTCGTAGAAGAGGCCGCTGCTGAACTGCTCCCAGGCGCTGGCGTGGTCGGCCACCTCGTCTGAGAGGGCCTCGGCCATGCGGGCGCGGAACTCCTCGTCGCTCCAGGGGCGGCGGGCACAGCCCAGCACGGCGAATTCGCTGGGCAGGCGCCGCTGGCGAAACAGCTCGAACAGGGCCGGGATCAACTTGCGGTGGGTGAGGTCGCCACTGGCGCCGAAGATCACCAGACACTGGGGCGGGATCACCCGCTCCTGGCGCAACCCGACCCTGAGCGGATTGGTGAGGACGGCGGTCATGGGGGAAGGGCGGGCCGGATCCCACCACGAAAGCCGGGAACCGGCCACCCACGCAGTGCCCAGAGTGGTTTGTGGGGGTTTCGGCAAAAAAAAAGCCCGCCGAAAGGGCGGGCTGAGCGGTGCCCGGCAGCGCGAGCTCAGTAGGTTTCCACGTGCCAGCGCTCGGCCTTCTTGAGCTGAGGGCGCAGCTCTGACCAGTTCAGCCCTTTGGCATCGGCGGCCTTGCTCATGGCTGCGTCGATGCCAGGTTCCATGCCCCGCAGACCGCACATGTAGACGTGGGTCTTGGGATCTTCGATCATGTTGAAGATCTCTTCACCGTGTTCCGCCACCCGGTCTTGGATGTACATGCGGCCGCCCGAGGGATTCTGCTGCTCGCGGCTGATGGCCTTGGTGTAGCGGAAGTTGTCGGGGAAGTGGTGCAGGTAGCTCTGCAGATCGTCTTCGTAGAGCAGGTTGGGCGTGGTGGGCACTCCCATGATCAGCCAGGCCTTGCCTTTGAACTGGTAGTGGGGGTTGTGCTCACGCTCGCCGGGATCGAACATGCGGCGCAGGTAGGCACGCATTGGCGCGATGCCGGTGCCGGTGGCCAGCATGATCACGTTGGCGTCTTCGTCGGGCGGTAGCAGCATCTCTTTGCCCACCGGGCCCGTGATCCGCACCTTGGCGCCGGGCTCAATGTCACAGAGGAAGGTGGAGCAGACGCCGTTGACGGTTTCGCCGTCCTTCTCGTATTGGAGCTGGCGGACACAGAGCGAAACGGTTTTGTCTTCGAGGTTGTCGCCGTGGCGGGTGCTGGCGATCGAATACAGACGCAGCTTGTGCGGCTTGCCGTTGGCGTCGGTGCCATCGGGAATGATGCCGATGCTCTGGCCTTCCACGTAGTGGAGCTTGCCCTCGGAGAGGTCGAAGGTGATGTGGTTCACCCGGCCGATCGCCCCCTCGATGAGCAGGGAGTGGTTGCCGAGCACGGTGCCCATATAGGGGTCCTTCGGCTTGTAGAGGTTCACGGGCACGGCCTCGTGCTTGCCCGGTTCTGTAGCGGCGGTGGTGGTCACAGGAGCAATGGCGGGGGGGGCGACCGGGTCGGCAGGGCCGGGGTCAGGAGAAGGGGCGGGGGCCTGGTCGGCTTGGGTGACCGAGATCAGTCGTCCTCCCTGCTGGTTGATCAGGCGCAACGTGGCCTGCATCCGGGACAGAGGCACCATGAAGCGACGTTCGGCCGTTCGCTCTCCAGGACCCTGCAGCCCTTCCACCACCAGGGTGAACATGCGGGCATCGGACTGGCGAAGCGCGGCGGTCGAGGTGCGCATGAAGCGACTCACTGCGGAAAAAGGCTGTCAGATCTTAGGCAACGCTCCGGGGCAAGAACCGCCTCTCCAGCCCGTGGGCGGATCCTGACGTCAGCACCCGGGCATCAGGGCTAGGTTTGGTGCGCGACAAAAGGTTGTCCTCTCCCCTACGTTCCCCGGCACTGGGTTGTTACTACGTGGTGTCTCCCGTCGGTTCGCTCATCACTCCGTCAGGCCTGGCCACGGCACACCACTCCTGTGCTCTCGACACCATCCAACAGGAGATGGAGCGCCTGCCCCAAGGGGCCCGTCGCCTGGCGGTTCAACTGCGTGTGGACCTCGCAGACGACCTGATCTGGTCGGTGCTCACCGATTACGAGAATCTCAGCCGCTTCATCCCGAACCTCTCCACCTCCCGGCTGCTGTGGCGCCGTGACGACCGGGTGGGGCTGGAGCAGGTGGGTTGTCAGCAGTTCTGCGGTCTGCGCTTCTCGGCCCGTGTGGAGCTGGAGCTCCAGGAAGTGCGGGAGCACGGCATGCTTCGCTTCGCCATGACCCAGGGCGATTTTCGCCGCTTTGAAGGGGCCTGGCAGGTGAGCCCCGATCCGATCGGCTCCCGGCTCCTCTACGACCTCACCGTGCAGGGACGCCCCGGCATGCCGATCGCCCTGATCGAGCAGCGTTTGCGCGAAGATCTGGCCGCCAACCTCCGAGCTGTGCAACAGGAGGCGCTGCGGCGCTCAGTCCGCCACTGAAGCCACCAGTCTCTGTGGCGCGCGCGTCTTACAGGAGTAGCAAACGTCACTAAAGGATATGGCCGAATCGCCATTGACTGCCAGAAAGGCGGTAGCAAGTAAGGACTATGGGCGGGAAGACTCTGCCTAGAAGCTGATTACTTTGAGAAAAATAATTGAATTTGAGCTGAATTGAAGGTGAATACAGCTTTTGTCGGGATCAACAGGGAAATGGCCCGCTAAATTTAGATCAGGGAAAAAATATGACAGTTGCTGGTATACCCCCAAGGGGATTCGAACCCCTGTCGCCTCCGTGAAAGGGAGGTGTCCTAGGCCTCTAGACGATGGGGGCGAGGCCACGGGTGAAGGGCGTTCTCAGCCTCCCCATCCGACGTATTGGACGCTACGGGTCGGAGTGGCCCTTCGTCAAGGAGGAGAAGGGGCGGCGGCGTTCTGCCCGTTCCATACCGGCACAGTGAAATGGAAGCAGGCCCCTTCCCCAGGCTCTGAAACCACCCAGATCCGTCCGTCGTGCACTTCCACGATCCGCCGGCACACGGAAAGGCCCACCCCGAAGCCTGAGGTGGTGCCGGAGGTCTGGGGCAGGCGCACCCGCTCCAGGAACACCCGCTCCTGCTCGTGGCGGGGGATGCCCGGGCCGGTGTCGCACACGCTCACCTGCACCCACTGGTTGGTGCGGTGCAGCAGCGTGAGGTGCACCTGGCCCCCGTCGGGCGTGAATTTCAGGGCGTTCTCGATCAGGTTGAGCAGCACCTGGCGCATGCGCCGCTGGTCAGCGAACACGGCCGGCAGGTCGGCGGGGATGTCGGTGATCAGCTGGAGGTCGCGGCCCACCCACAGCTTTTCGAGCTCCAGGATCGCTTCCGCCGCCACCGAGGCCAACCCCAGTTGCTGGGGATTGAACAGGGCCTCCCAGCGGGTGGTTCCCACTTCCAGCAGGTCTTTGGAGAGGTGCTCGATGTCGTCCAGCCGCCGGTCAAGCACGTCGCGGCAGCGGGTGGTGTCGATATGGCCGAGCTGCAGGCTCTGCAGTGCCAGCTTGGCGGCGGTGAGTGGCGTGCGCAGCTCATGGGCCACCATGCGCAGCAGGCGTTCCTGCACGCCCAGCCGTTCGATCAGAGTTTCGTTCTCCTGGCGCAGCACCAGCAACTGATCTTCCAGCTGCAGTTCCCGCTGGGTGCGGCTGCCGTCCATCTCGGCGGGACGCAGGCTCATGCCCAGGCCGCTCACCACCTCGCGCTGCTGCCAGCGCGGCAACCAGCCCTTGAGCTGCTGCAGCACGGTGTTGCCGGCGAACACCTGCCGAGGCTTCGGCTCGAGTTTCACCAGGGCTGGGGTGGCCACCAGGCGATGGAGCTCCAGCAACTCCGGTCGTTCGGCCGGATGGGCCACCTCCAGATTCACGTCGAAGCCGGTGTCGCTGCGTTGAAGCAGGTGCATCACGCCGCGCAGGTCGGCGGTGGCGAGGTGGTACGGCGCCGCCACCAGCAGCAGTTTCAGCGGGCGACGCGGCGGCGGTAAAGCCTCAGGGGGATGGGTGGTGGGGTTAGGCCCCCCCGCAGCAGGCACCGTCTGGCAGGTCCAATACGTAGACGCCACCTTATGGGTTCAACTGCAGGTCATGGCAGGGCGCTGGGCTGGATTGGCGGACTGCGGGAGTGCCGGCACGGAGAGTGGGCGATGCAAAGGTGCTGGACGATTGAAGTTCCTCGGCTGGTGAAGCACGATGGAGGTTCATGCGTCCTCCGCCTTGCGTCATCTGCCTCGCTGGAGCCGGTCCCTCGTGGCGGTCCCTCTCCTGCTGCTTCCCCTCGCGCTTCTGCCCACCGCTGCTGAAGCTGCGCCGGCCACGGAAGCGGAAATGCAGCTCTACACGCGGATCGGTGCGGTCAATGTCTGCATTGCCCGTGCGGCCGGCGTGGAGTTCGACAAGGCCGTGGCCATCGCCGGTGAAACCATTGCGCAGGTGCTCCAGGGGGTGCACACCGGCAAGATCCAACAGGTGGGCAATCAGACCCTCACCCTTGAAGATCTGCGGCGCGGTTCCGTGAACTCGGCCGTGATCGGTGCCGTGGAGCTCTGCCCCAAGCAGGTGCCGCCGGATGTGGTGAAACGGGTGGAAGCGGCAATCAAGCAAGGCGCCGGCGCCAAGCCAGCGCCAGGCCCCGCTGCCCCTGCACCGGCCGCTCCTCGATAGGGCGCCCCTCGATCGGCCAGCCACTCAACTGGCGGTCGCATCCAGACGCGGCTGACCACCTGGTCAGTCGCAGTTCATTCAGGGCTTCTGGCTTTGCTGAAGGCATCCCTCCGGGGTGTTCTTCGCCAACGTCGTCATGACCCTCCCCTCAACGTCTGCCCTGCTGGCCGCCGGCCTGCTGAGCATCGGTTCCCTGGCTCCGCTCGCGGCCCAGGCCCAGTCATTCGGGTTTCCTGGCCAGAGCTACCAGCGGGAACAGGTGTACATGCAGCAGCCGCTGTATCGCCAGGTGCCGGTGTACCGCCAAGTGCCCGTCTATCGCCAGGAGCGTGTCTACCGCCAGGTGCCCGTGGCGCAGCGGTTTCCGCAGTCGGGAGTGATCCCGGTGCGTAACTATCCCGCTCCTTATCAGGATTACCAGGGTCAGGTGAACGGCTTCAATGCACCCCAGACCTTTGAAGAAGCGCAGGCGCTGCAACAGCGCTGCTCGATCGGCCGGCTGGTGGGCGGCGTGATCGGCGGTGGCATCGGCTTTGCCGCCTCTCGCGACCAGGGCCGAACCTGGGCGGTGCCGCTCGGCGCGCTGCTGGGCTCCCAGGTGGGCTGCAGCGCCGGCCAGGGACGCGGTCCGCTGCCTTGGTGATCACGGCGCTGCCCGGCAGCCTGCAGGATCGGGGGGTTGTTCTCCCCTGGGTCGATGCGTGACGTGCGCCTGGCCGACTACCGGCCCTACCCCTACGCGCTGGAGCGCACGGATCTGACCGTGCGCCTCTTCCCCGACCACGGCCTGGTGGAGGCGACTCTTTCCTTAACTCCCGTGGCGGGGGCGTCCTCTCCCAGGGCGGCGGCGCCTGCAACGACAGACGCTCAGGCCGGCTCACCCCTGGAACTGCGGGGGGTGGGGCTGGAGCTCGAAGCCCTCGCCATCGATGGGGAGCCGCTTCCGCCCACCGCCACCCACCAGGAGGAGGGGCTTCTGGTGGTGCTCCAGCCGCCCCAGCGGCCGTTTGTGCTCACCAGCCGGGTGCGGATCGATCCCTACACGAACACCACCCTTGAAGGGCTCTATGCCAGCGGTGGCATGGTGACGAGCCAGTGCGAGGCCGAAGGTTTCCGCCGCATCACCTTCCACCCCGACCGCCCAGACGTGCTCAGTCGCTTCTTGGTGCGGATCGAAGCGGACCAGGAGCGCTATCCGGTGCTGCTTTCCAATGGCAATTGCGAGGCAGCTGGTGCCCTGGCCGATGGCCGCCACTTTGCGGTCTGGGATGATCCCTTCCCCAAGCCCTCCTATCTGTTCGCACTGGTGGCCGGCCGGCTTGATGAGGTGCGCGGCAGCTTCACCACCGCCAGCGGCCGGACGGTGCAGCTGCGCCTGCACGTGGAGCCGGGTGATGCTCCCTACACCGCCCATGCGATGGCCTCGCTGCAGCGATCGATGGCCTGGGATGAGCAGGTGTACGGGCTCGAATACGACCTCGATGAATACAACATCGTGGCTGTGCGCCATTTCAACATGGGCGCCATGGAGAACAAGAGCCTGAATATCTTCAACTCCAAGCTGGTGCTTGCCGATGCCGAAACCGCCACCGATGGTGAGCTCGAACGCATCGAAAGCGTGATCGCCCACGAATACTTCCATAACTGGACGGGCAATCGCATCACCTGCCGAGACTGGTTCCAGCTTTCCCTCAAAGAAGGGCTCACGGTGTTCCGCGATCAATGCTTCACCGCCGATCTGCACGGTGCCGATCTCAAGCGCATCGAAGATGTGGCGATGCTGCGCAATACCCAGTTTCGCGAAGACGCTGGCCCCACCGCCCACCCGATTCAGCCGGATCACTACCAAGCGATCGACAACTTCTACACCACCACCATCTATGAAAAGGGTGCAGAAGTGATCCGCATGCTGCACACCTTGTTGGGCCCTGCCACCTTCATGCGCGGCATGGCGCTCTACGTGCAACGCCACGACGGCACCGCCGCCACCACGGCTGATTTCCTGCAGGCCATGGAGGACGCCGCAGCGGAAGCCTCTGCCGCCGCCGCCGGACAGAGCGGCAATGGACAGAGCGGCAATGGGCAG
>CALFOF010000045.1 GCA_937919075.1 uncultured Cyanobium sp.
CAGTTCCTCGGAGCGGTGGTCCAGCAATTCATTGATCCCAATACTGGCTGGCTGGGCGACGACCTGATCCGCCTGCTCGGTGATCTGCTCACCTTGCTGATCGCCCTGGAGGTGCTGCAGAACGTCACCGCCTACCTGCGCCATCACGTGGTGCAGATCGAGCTGGTGCTGATCACGGCGCTCACGGCGGTGGCGCGAAAGGTGATCGTGCTCCCACCGGGCTCGGAAGACAAACCGATGCTGCTGGTGGGCCTCGGCCTGGCCGTGCTGTCGCTCTCCGGGGGGTATTGGTTGGTGCGTCGCGCCGAAGTTACAAACCCGAACGCCAGTGCAGCGCCAGCCAGAGCGTTCCCGGAGCAGGATCCGTAGCTTCCACGCGATGCGCGCGCCCAGGGGCGATGCGCAGCATGTCGCCCGTCACCAGCTCGCGGCTGGTGGGTTCATCGGCGAAAGAGAGGCGGGCGCCGCCGCGCAGCACCAGCACCCATTCCTCCATGGCCTGGCTCTGCCACTGCCCGGGCGGGGTGCACCAGGCGCAGGAATGGATCTGCTCCAGCCTTAGCTCGGGGGTTTCGAGCAGCAGATCGAGCGATTCCTCACCCTCCGGCGGGCAGGTGCTCCCCAGCAGGTTGCCGGCACCCGCTGCAGCTGCCAGCAGGTTGCCGCTTGGTTCTACGGCTGCCGGCGCGCTCTCGCCCCAGCGGCGACCGATCTCGAAGCCCTGCTGGCGCGCCAGTGCCACCACATCGTGGTGATGGTTGCAGGCCTTCAGGGCCTGCTCCAGAGCTGGGTCGGCGTCGCTGAGGGCAAGAAAAGCCACCAGCTGGCGCACCTTGGCGCGGAACTGCAGCAGATCACTCTCGGCCATGGCGGATTCCCCTGATCCCGCCCCATCATCCAGGCGGGGCCTCCGTGAGGGGTTTCTGCATCAGAAAGCGCCGGAAAGACACCCCCGCCAACGCCAGCTCCTCGATTGCCATCACCTGCCAGCCCTGCCGCTCGAACAGGGGGCGGGAGATAAAGCTGGCCTCCGTGCGCAGCGCCTCCACCCCAGCGGTGAGTGCCAGGGCTTCGAGGCCCTGCAGCAGGGCGCTGGCCCGGCCCTGGCGGCAGGAGCGGCCACGGCAATAGAGCAACGCCACACGATCGAGCGGCTCCAGCACAGCGAACGCCTCAATCGGCGGCCGCCCAGCGCGGCCGGCAGGTTGTTCCCCTTCGCTCACCAGACCAAACCCCTGATCCAGGGTGAACCGAAACTCCGGGCGGCTGAGCGGCAGCCCGGCCCAGGCCACCACCTGCTGGTGGCTGTAAAGCGCAGGAGCCTGGGAGTGCACGGCATCGCGATACACATCGGCGGCGGCACCGTGATCCTCAGCGGTGAGGCGACGGATCAGCACGGATTCATTACAGATTCAGTACGGATCAGCGTGTCTGTGCCTCGGTATACCCACGGCCAGGTGAGGGAAGGGGGAATGAAGTCTACATTCGTCTGTGCCAGAGGTTTCGGTATATTCCCAGTTATTCACTCGGGCGCAGTGTTGGCTGGGAGCAGAGGGCAAGGCTGCCATGTTGGCGCCGCCATCAGCGGTAGATTGCCGTGTGGCAGATGCCTGTCAGGGCCAACAATGCAGGGCCGAAGCGCAGGGCCGCTGAACGTGCATTGCCATACTCTTGCCCCTCGCTTGGCGCACTCACGGCAACCTCTCGATGTGCCGGCTGTGCGCGGATCATTTCGCAGCTCCGGACCCTCGTGACGATCCGCTGCACGGCTGTGAGAATCGCGCACCATCGATCGGTCGTGTAAGTTGTGAAGCGTTAGACACGTTCAACCAAGAAGATCTCATGCTTAAAGGAGCAGATTTGCTTTCCAAGGTCAAGGAACTGGGCGATGTCGGGAAATCCGAAATTGTCCGCTCCTGCGGCTACGTCTCCATCAAGAAGGATGGCTCCGACCGCCTCAATTTCACGGCCTTCTATGAAGCGCTGCTGGAAGCCAAGGGTGTGGATCTCGGTGCCACCAGCAAAATGGGCAAAGGTGGCCGCAAGCTGAGCTACATCGCCACCGTTCAAGGCAACGGCAACCTGCTGATCGGCAAGGCCTACACCGCCATGCTGGATCTCCATCCGGGCGACGAATTCGAAATCAAGCTGGGCCGCAAGCAGATTCGCCTCATCCCTGCCGGCAGCGAAGATGGCGAGGCCGACGACTGATTCCACTCCCTCCTGTCGCAACCACGCATGCCACTTCCCAGTGTCCACCACACTTCCCCCGGCCCAGCCGCGCAGCGGCGGCCCCGGCTGGTGGCCTGCCTGGTGGCTTTCGCCTTGGTCCTACTGGCCTGGTGGCCCAAGCCCGCTTGGGGGGAATCCATGCCCTCCCTGCTGATGAGTGGCGCCCAGCTGTTTGAGAACCACTGCGTGGGTTGTCACCTCAACGGCGGCAACATCCTGCGGCGCGGCAAAACCCTCAAGTTGGCCGCTCTGCAGCGCCAGGGCATCGATGGCCCTGAGGCCATCGCCAAGATCGCTGCCGCTGGCCAGGGCCAGATGAGCGGTTACGCGAAGGTGCTCGGTGTAGGCGGTGACCAGTTGGTGGCCGCCTGGGTGTGGGAGCAGGCCCTGAACGAGTGGAAACCAGCCCCGCCCGTGGGCTGAACCCTCCGTGTGTAAGGCGGCAACCGCCGCCACCCAGCCCTTCATTGTTACAGCGCCTTCAAATCGCCTGGATCCAGGGGTACACCTGCACCTCACTCCAGATTCCCTCGCGGAAATACACATCTCCCTGCACTAGCGCCTCCACTTGCGCAAGTGCGTCAGCTTCATACAAGGCGAACACATGGGTGCTGCCTTCAGTGGGTCCGATCGTGAGCAGCACACCCTCCGCGTGTTGGCGGTGCAGGCCGTCGAGGTGTTCCTGTCGGAAAGGGGTGCGCCGCGTGAGGGCGTTCTCGCAGTAGGTGCCCCAGAGCACGAATTTCGCCATCGCCGTGTTCAGCGGGTTGCAGGGTCCACTGTGCCGCCCCG
The DNA here is from genome assembly GCA_937919075.1 of uncultured Cyanobium sp. GTDB lineage: Bacteria > Cyanobacteriota > Cyanobacteriia > PCC-6307 > Cyanobiaceae > MW101C3. Next base: position 3,025 of record CALFOF010000045.1, read on the forward strand.
CCGCCGCCGGCAACGCTCCGAGCAATAACGCACCTGGTCCCACACCGCACTCCAGCGGCGTCGCCACTGGAACGGCCTGCCGCACACCGGGCAGATCTTGGTGGGGCGGTCTCCACCTCGGGGCGGCCGGTTAGCGGGCTGCTGTGCTGCCATCACACCACCTACGTTGAACAACGCTTCCAGTCCACCACCATGACCCTGGCAACCGCGCCGATCGGCCGGGTTGTGGTGCTGCTCACGCTGCCCCAGCTCTCCTCCCTGCACAACCAGCTGCGGGCGATGGGATTGCGGCCAGGCTGTGAAGTGCGGGTGTTGCGCCGCGGATTCCCTGGCGGACTGCTGCATGTGCGCTGCGGGCAGCTGGAATTCATGCTGCGGCGCAGCGATGCCGCCGAGATGGCGATCCGGCCGTTGACCGCTTGATCCGCTTCGCCCTGGCTCCACAAACCGCTAAGGCCGGGCTCCGGAAGCCGCTCAACCCAGGCCGAGCAGCAGGCCGCCCTGGTAGGTGAGCAGGGCCATCAGCCAGGCCAGCGAGAACGACCAGGCCAGCGACACGAGCACGAAGACACGACTGCGCGATTCCTGCCACTGCACCGCCACCGTGGACAGGCACGGGGTGTAGAGGAGGGTGAACATCATGAAGCTGACGGCCTGCAGTGGCGTGATCGCCTGCACCAAGGCTCCGCCCAGGCCCGCCTGGCTGGTGGCATAGATCACCGCCATCGCCCCCAGCAGGATCTCCTTGGCCACGAAGCCGAAGATCAGCGACACCGTGAGGGCAGGGTTCATGCCGATCGGTCCGAGCAGCGGCTGAAAGGTGCGGCCGATCATTCCCGATAGCGACAGACCGGAGAGCGGCTCCACCCCTGGCGGCAGGTTGTTGAGCAGCCACACCGCGACCACGCCGATCACGATGAACTGGCGGGTGGTGAAGAAGAAGCTCACCATCTGCTGCCAGGCCCGCTTCAGCATGGTGTCGGCGCTGGGGGTGCGGTAGGGGGGCAGCTCGAGCACAAAACCTTCGCTGCCGCGGTATATGTGCTTGAACAGCAGCGCCGTGAGCACCGCCGCCACAAAGCTCATCACGTAGAAGCCAAACACCACCAGCCCCGCCGCCCACCAGGGGCGCACAAAAAAGGCACCGGCCATGAATACGAACACCGCCAGCCGCGCCTGGCACAGCGAGAACGGGATCACCAGCATCGACAGCAGCCGTCGGGGGCGGTCGCGGATCACCCGGGTGCCCATGATCGCTGGCACGTTGCAGCCGAAGCCCATGATCTGCAGCACGAAGCTGCGGCCATCCATGCCGAGCCAATGCATGAAGCCGTCCATCAGGAAGGCGGAACGGGCCAGATAGCCCGAGTCTTCGATCAGGGAGACCATTAGATAAAAAAGAAAGATGATCGGCATGAAGCTCACCACCGTGGTGAGCCCGAGCCACAGCCCATCGGTGGCCAGCTGCACGAGGAAAGGCGGCAGCTGCAGGGCCTGCAGCATCGGCAGCAGCAGCTGGATTTCCAGCCCATCGGCGGCGCGGCTGAGCAGATCCTGCAGCGGCGTGCCGATCGCATAGATCACCTGGAACATGCCGAGCATCACCACCAGGAAGGCCAGCACCCCCACCAACGGATGCAGCAGGACACGGTCGAGCCGGTGGCTGAGCTGATCAAAGAACCCGTCGGGGGCCTGCACGCAGGCCGCCGACAACGCCAGCAGACGCGCATCGAGTTCAGCGGGCTCGAGGGCGGCAGGCGGCGGCACGGTGATCGCCTCCAGGTGATGCACCTGCTCCAGCAACTCCGGCACCCCCCCACCGTTCCTGGCGCTGATCGCCACCACCGGCAGCTGCAACTCCTCGCTGAGGCGAGCGGCATTCACCTGCACGCCGAACCGCGCGGCCTCGTCGCTCATATTGAGCGCCACGATGAAGGGCAAGCCGGCGGCGCGCAGTTCAAGGGCGAGGCGCAGCTGGGTGGCGGCGCAGCTGGTGTTGAGCACCAACACGATCAGATCAGGCGGAGATGCGGCCAGGTAG
>CALFOF010000046.1 GCA_937919075.1 uncultured Cyanobium sp.
CTCCTCCGCGAGATGGGAATGCCGTTCCGCAGCAACTGAGCCCTCTTCGGACCCCCAACATGGCCAACCACGACCCAATTTCAGACATGCTCACCCGCATTCGTAATGCGAGTGAGAAAAAGCACCAGACCACCAAGGTGCCTGCCTCCCGCCTGTCCCACAGCATCGCCAAGGTGCTGCAGCAGGAAGGGTTCATTGCCCAGATCAGCGAAGAAGGTGAAGGGGTGCAAAGGCATCTCGTGCTTGAGCTGAAATACAGCGGCAAGCATCGTCAGCCCACCATCCGCTCCGTCAAACGCGTCAGCAAGCCGGGTCTGCGGATCTACAAGAACACCCGTCAACTCCCCAAGGTGCTGGGTGGCCTTGGCGTCGCGATCATTTCCACCTCTCGGGGTGTGATGAGCGACCGTGACGCCCGCAAGCAGGGTGTCGGCGGTGAAGTCCTCTGCTACATCTACTGAAAAGGGAGTTGATTCATGTCTCGTATTGGTAAAGCACCGATCCCCATCCCCGACAAGGTGACCGTGAGCCTCGATGGCCTCTCGGTTCATGTCAAGGGACCCAAGGGCGAACTGAACCGCACCCTTCCCGAAGGTGTTCAGATCCGCCAGGAAGACAACACCTTGGTGGTGGCACCTTCCACAGCCACCCGCCGCTCGCGGGAGCGTCACGGACTCTGCCGTACGCTGGTGGCCAACATGGTCGAAGGGGTGAGCAAAGGCTTCACCCGCAAGCTCGAAATCGTGGGCGTGGGCTATCGGGCCCAGGTTCAAGGTAGAAAGCTCGTGGTGAGTGCCGGTTACAGCCACCCGGTCGAAGTGGTGCCCCCCGAAGGCATCGTCTTCACCGTGGAGAGCAACACCCAGGTGCTGGTCTCCGGTTTCGACAAAGAACTGGTCGGCAACGAAGCGGCCAAGGTCCGCGCCATCCGTCCTCCTGAGCCTTACAAGGGCAAAGGCATCAAATACGAGGGCGAGCGCATTCTGCGCAAGGCCGGCAAAACCGGTAAGAAATGATGCCTGCCTGAGCGTCCCACCCCTCCACTGCCATGTCCACCGTCTCCCGCAAAGCACAGACCCAGAAGCGTCACCGCCGTCTGCGTCGTCATCTCACCGGATCCGCCGCCCGTCCACGGCTGGCGGTGTTCCGCTCCAACAACCACATCTACGCCCAGATCATCGACGACGACGCTCAGAGCACGCTCTGCACAGCTTCGACGCTCGAAAAAGATCTGCGCACCAGCCTGACCGCCAGCTCCACCTGCGACGCCTCCGTGGCCGTGGGTCAACTGGTGGCCCAACGGGCCCTCGCCAAGGGCATCCAGCAGGTGGTGTTCGATCGTGGCGGCAACCTGTATCACGGCCGTGTCAAGGCCCTTGCCGACGCCGCCCGTGAAGCGGGCCTTCAGTTCTGAACCGGATCCAACCATGACCGAAATCAACGAAACGATCCAGTCCAGCGACGTGCCAGCGGCGGCTGAAGGCCAGCCCGAACAGCGGCGCGGTGGCGGTGGCGGCAAAGGCGGCGATCGCCGCGGCGGCGGCGGCGGTCGTCGCGGTGAAGGGCGGCGCGGCGGTCAGGAGCGCGACTCCGAATGGCAGGAGCGTGTGGTCCAGATCCGCCGGGTCTCCAAAACCGTTAAAGGCGGCAAGAAGATGAGCTTCCGCGCCATCATCGTGGTCGGCAACGAACGCGGCCAGGTGGGTGTGGGCGTCGGCAAGGCCGGCGATGTCATCGGTGCGGTCCGCAAGGGCGTTGCCGATGGCAAGAAGCACCTCGTCAAGGTGCCGCTCACCCGCACCAGCTCAATCCCCACCGAGAGCCGTGGCGTTGATGGCGCTGCCAGCGTGCTGATGCGCCCGGCCGCTCCGGGCACCGGCGTGATTGCTGGCGGCTCCATCCGCACTGTTCTGGAGCTCGCGGGCATCAAGAACGTGCTGGCGAAGCGCCTGGGCAGCAAGACGCCCCTCAACAATGCCCGCGCCGCCATCGAGGCGCTGCAGGCGCTCCGCACCCACAAGGAAACCGCCAAGGAACGGGGCATCTCCCTCGAGCAGATCTACTCCTGAGCCCCCATGACCCACACTCTCCAAACACTCAAGCCCCAGCCCGGCGCCCGGCGCCGCAAGCTCCGTAAAGGTCGCGGCATCGCTGCCGGTCAAGGTGCCAGCTGCGGCTTCGGCATGCGCGGCCAGAAGTCCCGCTCCGGCAGCCCCACCCGCCCCGGTTTCGAAGGCGGCCAGATGCCGCTCTATCGGCGCATTCCCAAGCTCAAGCACTTCCCACTGGTGAATCCCAAATCGTTCACCGTGCTGAACGTCGCCAAGCTGGCGGGCCTCACAGCTGGCAGCACCGTCAACATCGATTCTTTGGTGAAAGAAGGGCTGGTCACCAGTCCCAAGCATCCTCTGAAGATCCTTGGCGACGGCGATCTCAGCGTGAAGCTCACCGTTCAAGCTGCGGCCTTCACGGCCTCCGCCCGTGAAAAGATCGAAGCCGCCGGTGGCACCTGCGAACTCAGCTGACCACCCCCCCCCACCCCACCAGCGTCGCTGGTGGGGTTTCCTAGTCTCAAGGCCGTCTGCCACCGTCCAGCGGAACGGCAGGCGGCTTTCATGTCGCTCCACAGCACACCACCACAGCATCACCACCGCCTGAGAACACACCATGCTCCTTAGCCGGGGGCGCAATCCCAGCGCCGGCGAAATCCTCACCCAGCTGATCCAGTCCAAGGGTCTCCGTGACCGGGTGCTCACCACGCTTGGCTTGCTGTTGTTGGTGCGCCTGGGGATCTACATCCCCGTTCCCGGCATCGATCGGGTGGCCTTCCAGCAGTTCATCCAGCAGGGCGGGCAGCTGATCGGCTTCCTCGACATCTTTACGGGCGGGGGCATCTCCACTCTTGGCGTGTTCGCGCTTGGCATCCTGCCCTTCATCAATGCCTCAATCATTCTTCAGCTGCTGACGGCGGCAGTCCCCCAGCTGGAGGATCTCCAGAAGAACGAAGGCGAAGCCGGTCGGCGCAAGATCGCTCAGATCACCCGGTATGTGGCGCTGGGTTGGGGGATTCTGCAGAGCACGGTATTTGCCTTGATCCTGCGGCAATACGCCATCCCGGGAGTGTCCGCTCCTGTGTTCGTCATCCAGACGTCCCTGGCCCTAGTGGCGGGGTCGATGGTGGTGATGTGGATCAGCGAGGTGATCACTGAGCGAGGGATCGGCCAGGGGGCCTCATTGGTGATCTTCGTGAACATCGTGGCCACATTGCCGCGTGCCCTCGGCTCCACCGTGGAGTTGGCCCAAAGCGGCGACCGCGCCACCGTGGGGGGAATCGTGGTGCTGGTGCTGATCTTCCTGGTCACGATCGTGGGCATCATTTTCGTGCAGGAAGGCAGCCGTCGCATCCCGATCGTGAGCGCCAAGCGCCAGGTGGGGCAAAACACACCCCTTTCGGCGCGTCAGAGCTATCTGCCCTTGAAGCTCAACGCCGGCGGCGTGATGCCGATCATCTTTGCTTCGGCCGTGGTGTTCCTGCCCCTCACCATCGCCAACCTCACCCGCGCCCCCTGGCTGATCCAAGTGGCCGGCTACCTCAGCCCCAACAGCAGCACCCCCTGGCTTTACGCCTTGTTGTTCTTTGCGCTGATCATCGGATTTTCCCTCTTCTACGCCACCCTCACGATCAATCCGGTTGACATCGCCACCAACCTCAAGCGCAGCGGGGTGGCTGTGCCGGGTGTCCGTCCTGGCTCTGCCACCGCCATCTATCTCAGTGGCGTGCAGAACCGGCTCACGATTCTCGGTGGTCTGTTCCTCGGTGCCGTGGCGATCATCCCTTCGGCGGTGGAAGGCGCCACGCAGGTGCGAACCTTCCAGGGGCTGGGGGCCACCTCTCTGCTGATCCTGGTAGGCGTGGCGATCGACACCGCCAAGCAGGTCCAGACCTACGTGATCTCCCAGCGCTACGAAGGCATGGTGCGCCAGTGACGCGCCAACACCGGGCCTGCGCTCCCCTGACAAACCCCGCGCCGCCACCCCTTACCAGATTTCCGCTCATCCGCTTCCTTTCATGAACCAGCGCATCCTTTTTCTCGGGCCTCCAGGGGCTGGCAAGGGCACCCAGGCCGAGCGTCTTGCTGCCAGCCACAACCTCCTGCACCTCTCCACCGGCGAGCTGCTACGCGCCGAAGTGGCCGCCGGCAGTGCGCTCGGCCAGGAAGCCGAGGCCGTGATGGCCCGTGGCGAACTGGTCAGCGACAGCCTGGTGCTGGCGATCGTCCGTGCCCGTCTGGCGTGCTGCAGCGGAGGCTGGTTGCTCGATGGCTTCCCCCGCAACCTGGCCCAGGCCGAGGCGCTCCAGCAACTACTCGAGGAGATCGGTCAACCGATCGAGCTGGTGGTG
>CALFOF010000047.1 GCA_937919075.1 uncultured Cyanobium sp.
CCGGCTCGTGCAGACAGAGGTGTCGATCACCGCGGCACACACCTACAGGCAGGAGCTGGCCGCCGCCGGGGTGCAGGTCGACCGCCAGCAGCGCGCTCAGTGGATCCGGCAGCAGCTGGAGGCGGCAGCCAGCGCCGCCGGCGCTCGGCCCGATCTGCCGGAGGCGCTATTCGATGAACTGGTCGATCTGGTGGAACGCCCCTCGCTGATCGAAGGCAGCATCGACGCGCACTTCCTGGCCCTGCCTCCTGAGGTACTGAGCACGGTGATGCGCTCACACCAGCGCTATGTGCCCTTGGAGCACATCGGCGTCCAGCCCGATGAGCTGGCGCTCTCGGCCCGAGCCACCTTGCTGCCCAGCTTTCTGTGCATCGGCAACGGCCTGGAGGCGGCGGCGCCCACGGTGCGCCGGGGCAACGAGCGGGTGCTGAGGGCGCGACTGGCCGATGCCGCCTTCTTTCTCGCTGCGGACCGCCGGGTGCGCAGCCACGACCGCCTCAGCCAGCTGGAGCGGGTCACCTTCGCCGAAGGGCTGGGCAACCTGAAACAACGCGCCGAACGGATCTGCTGGTTCACCGACACGCTGCTGGAGGCACTGGCGTTGGCAGACGACGACGACCAAGCCGCCCGCCGCGCCGCCGAACTCTGCAAGCACGATCTGGTCAGCCAGATGGTGGGCGAATTCCCGGAGCTGCAGGGGGTGATGGGGGCGAAATATGTGCTGGAGGAAGGCGAATCGCGCAGCGTGGCTTTGGCTGTGCTGGAGCACTACCTGCCGCGGGGTGCCGGCGATCGCCTGCCCAGCTCCGCTGCCGGAGCGGTGGTGGCGATGGCGGAGCGGCTGGAGCTGCTGCTCAGCATCTACGCCAAAGGAGAGCGACCGAGCGGATCCTCCGATCCTTATGGGCTGCGTCGGGCCGCCAATGGCCTGCTGCAGGTGCTCCACGCCCAGGGCTGGCGCCTCGATCTGCGTGCGCTGCTGCAGCGCGCCACGACGCACTGGCAGGCGCTGCTGCCGGGCCTGGAGGTGGATTCCGCCGCCCTGGCGCTGGAGCTGCAGGAGTTTCTGCGCCAGCGGCTCGTGGCCCAGTTGGAAGAGGAAGGCTTCGATGCGGATCTGGTGCGGGCGGTGGCGGGAGCCCCAGCCCAAGGCGAGCGCCTGCTGCGCCATCCGCTCGACGCCTGGAAGCGGGCCCAGGTGCTGGCAGACCTACGGGCGAACGGCGGCCTCAAGGAGGTGCAGGCCGTGGTGCAGCGCGCAGCGCGGCTGGCCCAGCACAGCGGGCTGAGCGGAGAGGTGCTGCGGGCGGACGGCGTGGTGGAGCCAGCCCGCTTCACCTCCAGCAGCGAAGCGCAACTGCTGGCCGTGCTGCAGGCGATCGCGCCGCTGGCCTGCGGAGAGGCCGGCAGCATCAACTACAGCGAGCTGGCCGCAGGTCTTGGCCAGGGCGCCGGAGCGCTAGCCGCCTTCTTTGATGGCGAGGCGAGCGTGATGGTGATGTGCGACGACTTGGCCGTGCGCGCCAACCGGCTGAACCTGTTGGCGGTGCTCACCAACCAATCAGAGCTGCTCGCCGATTTCAGCGCCCTCGAGGGCTGACAGCAGAGGTGCAGCGAAAGCTCACGCCAATCACTCCAGTGGGTCATCTAGACAGATTCCCGCCGGTGGGTCATCTAGACAGATTCCCGTCAGTGGCCCATCAGGGCGGGTTCCCTCTCCTCGGCCTCGGTGGCGGCAGCGTCTGCGGCCGGCGCCTCTTCCGCCTGGCGTGGATGCAGAGAACCGGTGGCGGCGTACAGCTCCATTTCCGCCTGGGTGCGGACAGCGCTCTTCACCGGCTGGTAGCCGGCGGGGGCCAGGGCCTGGCCGCGAAGCACGGAGCCGAGGGTGAGCAGGGTGAGTTTGAGCTGCTGCCAGGGGTTCATCATCACCACCCGCTTGTAGAGGTAGCTGTCAAAGGTGAGACGCTGCACATCTTTGTCGTCGCACATTTCAACGAACGCCTCGCGGGCGGCATCGTTGCGATAGAAGATGTTCTGGAGAAGCTCAAGAACTTTGTAGGTGGCGCCGTATTTGCGGTCCCACTTCTTGATGTAAACCTTGAGATCTTTCTCGGTGGGAATCGTGGCCCCAGCGCCGCTGGCCGCCACGATCTGCTCGGCGCACATGCGGCCACTCTTGGCAGCGAAGTAAATGCCTTCACCAGAGCTCTTGGTCACATAGCCGGCGGCATCGCCCACTAGCGCCATGCGACCCACAACCCGGCGCGGGCGGGGATGCTCTGGGATCGGATGGGCTTCCACCTTGATCACCTCACCGTTGAGCAGGCGAGCGGAGGCCCGCTCCCGGATGCCCTTCTGGAGCCCCTTGATCAACGCCTGGTTGACCTGCATGGTGCCGGTGCCGACGGCCACGTGGTCGAATTTCGGGAAAACCCAGGCGTAGAAATCGGGGGACACATCGGTGCCAACGTACATCTCAGCGAGATCTTCGTAGTAGGCCATTTCTTCCTTGGGAAGACGGATGCGCTCCTGAAACGCAATGGCGACGTTGTAGTCGCCGGCATCCATCGCCTTGGCCACGCGGCTGTTGGCCCCATCGGCACCAACGATCAGATCCACTTCCAGGGTCTTGATCTCGCCGGTGGGGCCACCGGCCGAGTAATCCGCATATTTAAGGGTGTAGGGGCCCTGGCGGTTCTTGCCAGTATCAATGCTCTGAACCAGCCCGTTGACCAGGTGCGTACCAAGCTCAGCAGCACGGTTGCGCAGGAAGCCGTCAAGCACTTCGCGGCGGCACATGCCGATGTATTCATCCGCGTTATCCAGATGAATGTCCACCTCGCGATTGGAAGGGGAAATCATCTTCATGTTGCGAACCTTGCGGTCGATGATCGACTCCGGCAGGTCAAATTCTGAGACCATGCAGAGCGGAATAGCACCACCGCAGGGCTTGGCGTTATCAAGCTTTCGCTCAAACAACCAGGTTTCGATGCCCGCCTTGGCCAGGACCTCCGCAGCACAGGAACCGCTTGGGCCGCCACCCACGACTGCGACTCGCAACATCTTGAAACCTGCTCCGCTGGAACGATCCTGGGCTGGAAGCTAACACTCCTGTTCGGGCTTTTGAGGCACCACAGGGCCTGGCCCCTACGATTGTTTCAAGCTTGTTGCCACGCCCTTTGCCCCCGCGAATGTCCGCGCGTCATCGGGGCGACGACATCCCGATGGCCCAGCGATCGGTGCGCCCCGGGCAGCCCCGCCGGCAGTCGCTGCGCACGGTTTTCGGCACCTTGCTGGTGTTGCTCGTGGGCGGCAGCACGCTCGGATTTCTCTTTCGCGAGCCCCTGGCCCAGCTGCTCACCCCGCCCCCTGTGCCTGGCCTCGATGCCCGCCTGGGCAGCGATGGCCGGCTGCTGGGCCACTTTCCCTATGAGGAGGCGCCGCCGGATCGGCTCACCAACGTGGCACCGGGCCTGATGCTGCATGAAGAGGCCGCCCGCGAGCTCCTCGCCATGCAGCGGGAGGCGGCCGCTGACGGGGTGGACCTGCACCTGCTGAGCGGCTTCCGCTCAGTGGATCTGCAGCAGCAGATTTTTTTTGATGTCAAATCGGAGCGCAACCAGAGCGCCGAGGAGCGCGCCCAGGTGAGCGCGCCACCGGGCTTTTCCGAACACAGCACCGGGTATGCCATTGATCTCGGCGATGGCAGCCGGCCCACTGCCCACTTCAGCGAGGGCTTCGAGCTCACCCCCGCCTTCCGCTGGCTGCAGGAGAACGCCAACCGTTATCACTTCAAGCTGTCGTTTCCCCGCGGCAATGCCCAGGGCGTCACCTATGAGCCCTGGCACTGGCGCTTCGAGGGTTCAGCGGAAGCGCTGCGGATGTTTGAACCGGCCCGACAGCTGCAGGGATCTCTGCGGAGCGGGCTGGGATAGGGTGAAGGTTCATTGCAACCGGTAGTGGTTGCGTCAGAAAGGATTGAAGGAGAAATCACGCATGAGCGCCGCTTCCCAGAGCGCAGCGATTCGCAATATCGCGATCATCGCCCACGTTGACCACGGCAAGACCACCCTCGTGGATGCCCTGCTTCAACAGTCGGGGATCTTCCGGGACGGGGAGGCTGTGCCCACGTGCGTGATGGACTCCAACGATTTGGAGCGCGAGCGCGGCATCACGATCCTCTCCAAGAACACTGCTGTCGATTACGCCGGCGTGCGGATCAACATTGTTGACACCCCCGGACACGCTGACTTCGGCGGTGAGGTGGAGCGGGTGCTCGGCATGGTCGATGGCGCCCTGCTGATCGTGGACGCCAACGAGGGGCCCATGCCCCAGACCCGCTTCGTGCTCAAGAAAGCCCTCGAGCAGGGCCTGCGGCCGATTGTGTTTGTCAACAAGATCGACCGGGCTCGCGTCGACCCTGAGCAGGCGGTGGACAAGGTGCTGGATCTATTCCTGGAGCTCGGCGCCGACGACGACCAGTGCGACTTCACCTACCTGTTCGGCAGCGGCATGGGCGGCTACGCCAAGCCCGACATGGCCACCGAGAGCGAAAACATGAAGCCGCTCTTCGACGCCATCCTGCGCCATGTGCCGCCGCCGGTCGGAGACCCTGAAAAGCCCCTGCAGCTGCAGGTCACCACGCTCGACTATTCCGACTTTCTGGGTCGGATCATGATCGGCCGCATCCACAACGGCACCATCAAGGCCGGCCAGAGTGCCGCCCTGATCCGCGACGACGGCAGCATCAAGCGCGGCCGGATCAGCAAGCTGCTCGGCTTCCAGGGGCTGCAACGGGTGGAGATTGAGCAGGCCAGCGCCGGCGACCTTGTGGCCGTGGCGGGCTTCGATGAGGTGAACATCGGCGAAACGATCGCCTGCCCTGATCACCCCGAAGCGCTGCCTCTGATCCGGGTGGATGAACCCACCCTCCAGATGACCTTCGTGATCAACGATTCGCCATTCGCCGGCAAGGAAGGCAAGTTCGTCACCAGCCGCCAGCTGCGTGACCGCCTCCAGAAGGAGCTGCTTACCAACGTGGCGCTGCGGGTGGAAGACACCGACTCCCCCGATCGCTTCTCCGTGAGCGGCCGCGGCGAGCTGCACCTGGGCATCCTGATCGAAACCATGCGCCGCGAAGGCTATGAGTTCCAGGTGTCCCAGCCGCAGGTGATCTTCCGCACGATCGACGGCACTCCCTGCGAGCCGGTGGAAACCCTGGTGATGGACGTTCCTGAAGATGCGGTGGGCTCCTGCATCGAGAAACTCGGCACCCGCAAGGGCGAGATGCAGAACATGGAAACCGGCAACGACGGCCGCACCCAGCTGGAATTCGTAGTGCCGGCCCGCGGCCTGATTGGCTTCCGTGGCGAGTTCGTGCGCGCCACCCGCGGCGAAGGGATCATGAGCCACTCCTTCTTCGAATATCGCCCCATGCAGGGGGATTTCGACGCCCGCCGCAACGGTGTACTGGTGGCTTTCGAAGAAGGCACCGCCACCTTCTACGCCCTCAAGGGCGCGGAAGATCGTGGCCAGTTCTTCATCACGCCTGGCACCAAGGTCTACAAAGGCATGATCGTCGGCGAACACAACCGGCCGCCCGATCTTGAGCTGAACGTCTGCAAGGCCAAGCAGGTCACCAACATCCGCTCGGCCGGCGCTGAGGTGCTCGACACGCTGCAATCCCCGATCCAGATGACGCTTGAGCGGGCGCTCGAGTACATCGGCCCGGACGAAATGCTGGAAGTGACCCCGGAATCGATCCGGCTGCGCAAAATGTCGGTGAAGAAAGCCGCCAAGCGATGAGCCAGGGGATGGCGTCACGCCA
>CALFOF010000048.1 GCA_937919075.1 uncultured Cyanobium sp.
ATGTGTTGTTGAATTACGAAAATGAGGCGATCCTGGCCACCCGCAGCGGAGTCCTCAACGATCCCTTCGTAGTGCCGGAGCTCAACATCCGCATCGAGGGTCCCGTGGCTGTGGTCGACAAAGTGGTGGAGCGCAAAGGCACGCGCAAGGCCGCCGAAGCCCTGGCCACCTACCTGTTCAGCGAAGAGGCTCAGACCATCTTTGCTGAGGAGGGTTTCCGTCCCACCAATCCCGCGGTCTGGGCACGGGTGAAGGATCGCTTTGCGCCGGTCAAGCAGTTCTTCACAGTGGCCGACTTCGGCGGCTGGCCCAAGGTGAACAATGAGTTCTTTGGCGATGAAGGGCTCTGGGACCGCCTGTTCGCCAACACCCGCTGAGACGACCCATGTGTGAGCTGCTGGCCCTGAACGCCAACACCCCCACCGACATGGGCTTCTCTTTCCGGGGCCTGAGCCGGCGCGGGGGGGCCACCGGCGAGCACGCCGACGGCTGGGGGCTGGCCAGCTTCACCCCTGATGGCCATGGCCTCACCGTGCTGCGAGAGGACGCCCCCGCCGCCTTCTCCGCCCTTGCGGATCAGCTGGCGGAGCGCTCGCCGAAGGCGCTGGTGAGCATTGCCCACATCCGCAAGGCGACCCGCGGGGTGGTGACCCTCGACAACTGCCATCCCTTCGCCCGCTCCTGGCAGGGCCAGCGCTGGGTGTTCGCCCACAACGGCGATCTGCAGGGGGAGATCCCGCTGGGAGAGCAGCACCGCCCCTGCGGCAGCACCGACAGCGAAGCGGCCTTCTGCTGGATCCTGCAGCAGCTCGACGCGGCCCGCCCCGATCCTGAAAACCCCGAAGCCCTCTTCGCCCTGTTGCACCGCTGCGCCGCCGAGCTGGCGCAATGCGGCACCTTCAATGTGCTAATCAGCAACGGTCGCTGGCTGTTTGCCAGCGCCACCACCCGGCTGCACTGGCTCACCCGCCGGGCGCCGTTCGGCATGGCCACCCTGGTGGATGTGCCGCTGCAGGTGGATTTTTCCTCCGTCACCACCGCCAACGATGTGGTGACGATCCTGAGCACCGAGCCGCTCACCACCGATGAGCAGTGGCAGCCGTTCGCGCAGGGTGAATCGATGCTGCTGATCGATGGGGAAATCCGGCGTCAGCTGCAGCCCGGCAGATAAGAGTTGCAGTGCCTGCATGTGTGAGCGGCTGGCGGAAAGCCTTGCTGTATGAGACAACGGACAAGCCATCAGCTTTGAGCCTGGAGCAGCGCCATCCGCTGTGGGTCTGGAGCTCAGGTTTCAGATGTAAAACATCGGTTGGGGCTGGAGGCGTTTGTTTCGCTCGGCCAGCAGATCGGCCAGGGTGGTGCTGGAGAGGAGCGACGCACGCGCTTCATCCAGCTTCTGATCCAGTGCCATGAGCACCTGAAATTCCAGATCTTCCCGGTCGCCCTGGCGCTCGTTGCTGGGTTCGCCTTCCAGGCAGATCTCCACAGCGGCGATGGTGATCTCTTCCGGCGTCCGGACCAGCTGGAAACCGCCTCGCGGCCCGCGGATGCTGGTGAGAAACCCTCCTTTGCGCAGGGCCGTGAGCATCTGCTCGAGGTAGCGCAGCGGTATGCCGTGCCGGCGACAGATGTCGCCGGTTTGAAGCAACGCGCCGGTGCCATGGGCATCGGCCAGATCGATCAGGGCGATCAGGCCGTACTCCGTTTTCGCGCTGAACGCCATCTTGCTGATTCCAGAAAGTCCACTGTGCCAGCCAAAGACCGCTTCACCGGTAGGAAAGCCTGCAGGGCCGTGGCTGGCCAGCGGCTCAGAAACAGAACGGCAGGAACTGGGTGCGGCAGGCGGCGTAGCCATCGACAAGCGGGCCGAGGCCGATCTGGTGGGCGATGCCGGCGCCGGTGATGGCCTCGGTGAGGATGCCGATCACGATGCCGAGCATGGCGGCGCGGCCGTTGAAACGCTCAGCGCGCTGGAGCTGCTCCATGTGCAGTTGCTGCTCATCGCGCTCTGGGGCGTAGCTGGCGTTGATGGGGGTGTTGGTCATGGCTGGGGTGGCAACAGAAAGGAGGTGAAGGGATTGAAAGATGGGTCAGTCGGAGATCGGCGCGGGTTGGAGCAGAGCTCCTACCAACCAGGCACCGAAAAGAACGAGCGTGAGGGTGGCGATCATTGGCGTTTCGAGGAGAGATCGCTGGGGCGGGTGAGCATGAAGATCACCATGCCGGTGAGCAGCACCACGAGGGCGAAGACAGCGGCAATGGCAGTGGTGTAGTCGGTGCCCATGGCGCTCAGGAGAGGCCGAGTTGGGAAAGAATGCCCTGACCGGTCAGTAGCTCCGTGCCGAGCCCGATCACGAAGCCGAGCATGGCTAGGCGGCCATTCCAGGTTTCGGCGAAGGCGACGAAACCGAAGCGGGAGGTGTCAGCCATGGGGTGTTGCGGAATGTTTCAAAGACTGTAACAGATTGTGAAGGGTGTGTCGATTCGGCGCTGGTTGAGCGGCTCCACATCGCGCGTCTTGCGCAGAGTCCATGGTTCCTTTTCCCCGCCCGCAACCACAGCCCCGCTGGTGTCGGTGCAATCGCCCAGGAAGCGGCCGACCCGCTCGCCAAACCGCTGATGGCGATCAGGTGGGTGAGGCAGGGCACGTTCTCCTTGCCCTTGCGGCGCTGGGGTTGGTGCAGTTCATTAGCCCAGAGCAGGGCCTGCCAGTTAGCGGCTCGTGATCACCACGTGCTGTCTGGGGTTAGTCAAAGGGTTAGGGGCGTCCGTTGTTGAGCCGCTGCATCTGCCAGGTCACGAAGGTGCCCACCGGGCTCCAGAGCAGGTAGGGCACCAGCAGCAGGGCTGCCAGCGCTGAAACCTGCAGCACCACCACAGTGAGTGCCAGGCCCCACACCCAGCCAGCGAATCCCACGGCGGTGCCGTTGGCAAGGCGGCGGGTGCGGCAGATCAACCAGGTGTAGCTCTGCACCAGCAGCAGCAGGCCCAGATAGCCCGCCATCAGCCCCCAACTCCAGCTGGCATTCCAGACCAGCAGTGCCGAGGCGTAGAAGCAGGCGTAGATCGCCAGCC
The DNA here is from genome assembly GCA_937919075.1 of uncultured Cyanobium sp. Taxonomy (GTDB): domain Bacteria; phylum Cyanobacteriota; class Cyanobacteriia; order PCC-6307; family Cyanobiaceae; genus MW101C3. The sequence continues at coordinate 3,076 of CALFOF010000048.1, forward strand.
AGATCACCGGAATCAGGCGCTCGAAGGTGAGCCAGACCGGGCGGCGCAGGCGGATGAACCAGGCGAACTGTTCGCGTCCGGGGTTGAGCAGCACCCCCACCGCCACCATCACCAGCAAGATCAGCAGTGCGGCAGCCATGGCGCTTGGTGGGGCAGCTCCAGCCTGGCGCGCCCCTCGCCCCTCCGGCCCAGCCCGCGACCGCTCAAGCTGGGCCCGGAGTCTCTGGTTGCTGCCTTGGCTGACGCGCCCTATCTGATCTGTCTGGCCCTGCTGGAGCAAGACGCGCAGCGCGCCATGCCCCTCAACGGCCTCTCGCTCAAGCAGGCCATCGCCCCGGGCTCAGATCCCGGCGAGGCGGGCAAGACCCTGGCCCTGGAGCTGTTGATCCGTCTGTGGCAGCGCAGCGAGGCGCAGCCCGTGAGCCGTTGCGCCGGCGAGGCCAGCCTGCTGCTGCTGCAACTCCCCCTGCCGGTGATGCAGGAGCAGCTGCCCGCGCTCAAGGCCCGCTGGATCCGCGATGGCGACAGCGCAGGATTTCTCGATCAGCTGCGCCAGCAGGGCGAAGGACTCTGGCGGCTGAGCCTGGCCCGCTACGAACCGCTCACGTTCACGGCGCTGTGAGCCTGGTGCCGTGAGCCTTCAGCTGTATTCGCCGGGCACATCGTTTTTTCGCACCGTCACCTTGTCGAACTTCTGACCGGACGCCCGCAGCAGTTCATCCCCGGAGAATTCAAAGCCCAGCTTGACGGCGATCTGGGCCACATCGTCGGCGGTGGAGGACGCCAGCACCTGCTGCTTCAACGCGGCGTCGTTCTGCATCCGCAGGAGAAACGCCTTGAGCTGCTCGCGCGACATGGACCCCAGGTCAACCTGCCTGCATTGTCCCTGACGGCATCAGACGGTGGTGGGGTCAGGGCTGAGGGTGAAGGTTCTGAGGGTGAAGGCTCTGAAGGAGTGGGCGCTTGCCAGCCTTGGTGCGTCGAAGTGCGCAGAACCAACAATCGTGAAAGTAAGAGGAGAGGGATCACTGAAGCGCAGAGCTGCGTTCTGATCTTGGGGGTAGGGTCTGAATCGTGTGAAGCTATATGGCTTGACTGTCGGTGGCCTGAGAGCCTGCGGCTTGATGATTTGTGGCTTGAATACTTGCAGGTTAGAATAATTGCTGGTTGAATTGCTTGCGGGTTAATTGCTTGCAGGTTGAATTGCTTGCAGGTTAATTGAAAGCGGACGAGTGATGAGCTGCTTGATTGATGAATGAGTAGAGCAAGTAACTGATGCATTTCTTGGCTGCTTGGATACTTGGTTGCCAGGCTGCTTTGCTGCTGGGCTGTTTAGCTGCCTGAATGCTTAACTGTCTAAATGTTTGGCGATTCGAATCGCAATGCTTTGAATTTATGATGCCACTGTTCAGCTGC
>CALFOF010000049.1 GCA_937919075.1 uncultured Cyanobium sp.
CAGGAACGGGCCAACGCAAGGATTGCAACGGTGAGCAAGCTGAAGATGGCCGCCCAGCCGGGCCGCCCGCCCCCTCTCAACACCCCGTTCCCGATAGCGTGCAGTGCAACAAGGAGCGTTCGCCAACGATGCCGCTTCCCATCCTGCCCGGCGCGCCCCCTGCTCCCTGGCAGAGCTTCACGCACGTCTGGCTTCGCCGCTTCGCCCGCGCCTGCCCCTGATGGCAAATGGCCCCGGCGTGATGGTCAAACTGCAGCAGACCTTCTGGTTGCCGCTGCTCTTGGTGGCGGTGCCCTGGGGTCAGGAGCTGATCGACCAGCTGTTCTTCGCCGGCCAGTGGAACCTGCCGATGCAGCCCGGCGGCTCGTTCCTTGGCGTGCTCACGGCACCGTTCAGCCACGGCGGCTTCGGCCACCTGATCGGCAACACCCTGTGGTTCCTGCCCCTGTCCTGGCTGGTGCTGCTCAAGAGCTGGCGCGACTACCTGGCGGTATGGCTGGGGGTTTACGCGACCGCCATTCCGGTGTGGCTGCTGTGGCCCCATGGCAGCCATGGGCTGTCTGGAGTGGTGTATGGCCTGCTGGGCTATCTGCTGGTGATCGGGTTTCTGGAGAAGCGCCCACTGGTGCTGGCTCTGTCGCTGTTCAGCCTGGTGAGCTACGGCGGCTTGCTGCCCAGCCTGATTCCGCTCTTCTCCCCTGCGGGAGTGAGCTGGATGGGCCATGCTTCTGGATTTGCCGGCGGCATACTGGCCGCTGGAGCGATCTACCGGGAGCCCACACCAGGGCCGAAGCTTTAAACCTGCCCATCGCTTTGCCTTTCCCCCGTTGACTCTGCGCTGGTTCTGATGTCCTGCCCCCGTTGCGGCAGCTGGAGTGTGCGCAGGGATCGCAGCCTCGCCGGACGCATGGTCTGTGCCAACTGCAGCCTGCCGCTGGGCCCGACCGCCAGCCGTGGCGGCCCCTCCCGCTCCGGCCGGCCCAGCCTGGGCGGGATCTCCCGGTGGCGGTCATGGCGCTGGACGCTGCCGCTCGTCCTGTTGCTGGTGAGTGCCTGGCTGGCTCAGGTGAGCGCCGATCGCCCCCAGGAGTGGCCGCCCGCCACTCAGAACCGCTGACCTTCTTGCAGCCGCCCGGCGGGCCCACACCGGCGCAGCGATCGGCGGGTAAGCCGCTCTGGCACCAGCTCTGCCTGAAGGCCGGCCGCTTATCCAGGGATGAAACTGCGCAAGCGGCGGGCATCGGCGCCGGCCCGCTGTTGCAGCTCGGCGGCACTGCAATGCGACTCATCCCGTTCGCGGGCCTCAAGCACATCGCGCTCCTCCACCGCGTAGCCCTCCTGGGAGGCCAGGGCGAGAAATGCCTCCAGTTCCAGCGGGTCGGCCAGCCGTGCCTGCAGGGCCGGAGTGTGGCGGGCGTGGGCCAGGAAGGCATCGAGTTGGGCGAGGCTCACGGTGTCCGAGCGGATCGGCTCTGTCCTAACGGATCGCTGGCGGGATGGATCGCTGGCGGGGAACCGGCAGCGCATCGCTGCCGAGGACACCCTTAAGGCGACGGCGGGCCACCCGCCTTGAGCTGCTTGAGCGCTGCTGCCACCTCCTGCGCCTCGGCGGAATTGGAGCGGTTGATCAGCAAGCCCAGCACCAGGGCCATATAGGTGGGGCCGATCACAGTGAAGGTGACGGTGATCATCTGGGCCTGCGGGGTCTGGGGGGCGATGTCGCCGAAGCCCACGGTGGTGAGGCACACGAAGGCGAAGTAGTTGAGGCGCACGAAATCGAGCTGCCACATGCGCTGCTGCACCTCGGCCGAGGTGATCGGCCCCAGCACCTGCGTCGCGTCATCCACCGCCGTGAAGCTGCCGGGCACGATCGTCTCGAGAATCGTCATCAGCAGGCCGGCGGTGAGGCCGAGCAGCAGATAGCCGGCCACGGCGCCCATCAGCACCCGCCGCTCCACCGTGGGCTCCAGCGCCAGCAGTGCCAGCAGCCGCAGCACGCTCCAGGCAATGAACACGGTGACCATCACCAGCAGCGGCAGTCCGCTGCGCTGCGCGCCGGCGGGGGCAAACGACCACAGCCCCTGCACCACCAGGGCCGTGAGACCCAGCAGGCGGTAGAGCAGATTGCCAAGGCAGGGCCGACCCGCGTGCCGGATCGGTCCGCCCAGGGCCAACACAAGCAGCAGCAGGGTGAGGCTGTAGCCGAGGGAGCCGAACAGGCGCAGCTTCACCGGCAAGGCGAAGCTCGCCATCACCAGCACGGTGAGCAGCAGCAGGGCGGGATAAAAGCGCAGGCGACGTTCCAGGCGCAGCAGCGCGCTGGGGTCGTTCCTGGAGGCCGGGGCGATCAAGGGCGCAACCGCAGTGGGCCAGGCCATTGTGTCGAGCGCACCAGCCAAAGCAGCAGCGGCAACGCTCGCAGCCAGGCACGCCCCCAGCACCCAGCGCTCAGCCGAACAGATCCAGCTGCGCTGCCGCCCTGTCGGCCTCCCTGGCGGCCACCGTGGCCTCCCTGGCGGCCGTAGCGCCAGTGCCCATTGGATCCGCCTGCCAGGCCGCCGGCTCCCAGCCGCGCAGCAGCGGTTCGAGGGCCCGCAGCCCCGCACCATCGGTGGGGGCCAGCCACGCGTCCTCGAGGCCGTCGGGAAGGATCACCGGCATGCGGTTGTGGATCGGTGCCATCAGCGCATTGGGGGCGGTGGTGAGCACGCAGCAGCTCTCCACCTCGCTGCCATCGGGGCCGATCCAGCGGTCCCACACCCCCGCCAGCCAGAAGAGCTGCTGATCACGGCGATGGATCCGCCAGGGCCGCCGCCGGCCCTTCGGCCCGCTCCATTCGTAGAACGCATCGGCGGGCAACAGGCAGCGGCGGTGGCGCCAGGCGCCGCGGAACGAGGCCTTCTCGGCCACCGTCTCGGCGCGGGCGTTGATCGGCCGCGGCGCCCCGAGCGGGTCCTTGGCCCATTCCGGCAGCAGGCCCCAGAGCAGCAGGGCAGCGCCGATCACGCCGTGCTCCTGGCGCAGCGCCAGCACCGGCTCGCCCGGGCGCACCTCGGATCTGGCGGCGTGATAACTCGCCAGATCCGCCGGCAGACGGCCGCCGAGCCGCGGCAGCAGGCGGTCGAGATCGCTGGTGAGGGAGTAGCGGCCACACATGGCGTCACACGTTCAGGCGGGTCAGGTCACGTTCGGTTGTCACCCCCCGGGTCGGGGGGCGTTGCCTCAGGAGGGCCGCTTAGTTTGGCCTCACTGCATCTACAGGCGATGGCCCTCCGTCAGGACGAGAACAAGCCGAACCGCCGTTTCAGCATCATCAATCTGGTGCTGATCGGCTTCGGTGTGTTGCTGCTGTTCAGCAACTTCCTGCCGAACCCGGCCAACCAGGTGCCGCGCGTTCCCTATTCCCTGTTCATCGACCAGGTCAACGACGGCAACGTCAAGCGCGCCTTCATCACCCAGGACCAGATCCGCTACGAACTCAGCAACGCCCCCGAGGGGTCGCCGTCGGTGCTGGCCACCACGCCGATCTTCGACATGGAACTGCCTCAGCGCCTGGAGCAGAAAGGGGTGGAATTCGCCGCTGCGCCGCCGAAGCGCCCCAGCTTTTTCACCACCTTGCTGAGCTGGGTGGTGCCGCCGCTGATCTTCATCGTCGTGCTGCAGTTCTTCGCTCGCCGCTCGATGGGCGGCGGCGGCGCCCAGGGCGCGCTCAGCTTCACCAAATCGAAGGCCCGCGTCTACGTGCCGGATGAGGAATCCCGCGTCACCTTCGCCGACGTGGCCGGTGTGGATGAAGCCAAGGCCGAACTCTCCGAGATCGTCGACTTCCTCAAGACCCCCGAGCGCTACGTGGAGATCGGCGCCCGCATCCCCAAAGGCGTGCTGCTAGTGGGCCCTCCGGGCACCGGCAAAACCCTGCTGGCCAAGGCGGTGGCTGGCGAATCCGGCGTGCCGTTCTTCATCATCTCCGGCTCGGAATTCGTGGAGCTGTTCGTGGGCGCCGGTGCCGCCCGTGTGCGCGACCTGTTCGAGCAGGCCAAGCAGAAGGCGCCCTGCATCATCTTCATCGACGAACTCGATGCCATCGGCAAGAGCCGGGGCGGCTCGATGGGCGTGGTGGGCGGCAACGACGAACGGGAGCAGACCCTCAACCAGTTGCTCACCGAAATGGATGGCTTCACATCCAAAGACAAGCCGGTGATCGTGGTGGGAGCCACCAACCAGCCGGAAACGCTGGATGCGGCGCTGCTGCGTCCCGGCCGCTTCGACCGCCAGGTGCTGGTCGACCGCCCCGACCTCTCCGGCCGCAAGACGATCCTGGAGATCTATGCCGACAAGGTGAAACTGGCGCCTGGTGTTGACCTCGACAAGATCGCCCAGGCCACCAGCGGCTTCGCCGGCGCTGACCTGGCCAACCTGGTGAACGAAGCCGCCCTGCTGGCGGCGCGGGTGATGCGCACCTCGGTGGAACAGGGCGACCTCAACGAAGCGATCGAACGGGTGGTGGCGGGCCTCGAGAAGCGCAGCCGCGTCCTGCAGGATGACGAAAAGCGCGTGGTGGCTTACCACGAGGTGGGCCACGCGATCGTGGGGCACCTCATGCCCGGTGGCGCCAAGGTGGCCAAGATCTCGATCGTGCCGCGCGGCATGTCGGCGCTCGGTTACACCCTGCAGCTGCCGCAGGAAGAGCGCTTCTTGAGCTCCAAGGAAGATCTCGAAGGTCAGATCGCCACCCTGCTGGGCGGCCGCTCCGCCGAGGAGGTGGTGTTCGGTGAGATCACCACCGGCGCCGCCAACGACCTGCAGCGCGCCACCGACATCGCCGAGCAGATGGTGGGCACCTACGGCATGAGCGACACGCTCGGCCCGCTCGCCTACGACAAACAGGGCGGCAACCGTTTTCTCGGCAACGGCGGCAACCCGCGCCGGGTGGTGAGCGATGCCACCGCGGTGGCAATTGATCGCGAGGTGCGCAGCCTGGTGGACCGGGCCCATGAACGGGCGCTGGCGATCCTCAAAGGCAACCGCGGCCTGCTGGAGGACATCGCCGCCAAGATCCTCGAAAAAGAGGTGATCGAAGGCGACGAGCTCAAGCATCTGCTCTCCTCCAGCGTGATGCCCGAGGACGCGTCCTTCTCGGAGCCGATGCCGGTTCCCGCCTGAGGAGCCCGTGGGATCTCCCCCCTTGACGGCAGGGGGGTTGATCTCGCATAAGTGTTCTTTGCCGTGGGCCGATGGCGTTCTCCTTCGCCGCCCTGAACCCGCTCCAAGGCCGCGACCTGCTCACGTCGGCCGACCTGAGCGGGGCCCAGACGCTGGAGCTGCTGCAGCTGGCGGCGGCACTCAAGCGCGGCGAGCAGCGCATCGACCTCGGCGGCAAGGTGCTGGGGCTGATCTTCCAGAAGGCCTCCACCCGCACGCGGGTGAGTTTTTCGGTGGCAATGGCCCGCCTGGGCGGCCAGACGCTCGACCTCAACCCGGCCGTCACCCAGGTGGGCCGCGGGGAACCGATCGCTGACACCGCCCGCGTGCTGAGCCGCTACGTGGACGTCCTGGCGATCCGCACCTTCGCCCAGAGCGAGCTCGAGGCGTATGCGCACTGGGCCTCGATTCCGGTGATCAATGCCCTCACCGATCTCGAGCACCCCTGCCAGGCCCTCGCCGACTACCTGACGCTGCAGGAGGCCTTCAGCGTGAGCAGTGCGGCGGCTGGCCTGGCCGGTCTCACCCTGGCCTACGTGGGCGATGGCAACAACGTGGCCCATTCGCTGCTGCTCTGTGGCGCGTTGCTGGGGGTGAACGTGCGGATCGGCTGCCCGCCGGGCTTTGAGCCGTCGCCGCAGGTGCTGGCCCGCGCCCGGGAGCTTGCCGGCGGCCGCAGCAGCATCGAGGTGAGCCACGATCCGGTGGTGGCGGTGCGCGGCGCCCATGGCCTTTACACCGACGTGTGGGCATCGATGGGGCAGGAGCAGGAGCAGCGCCAGCGCGCAGCAGCCTTCGCCGGCTTCTGCCTCGATGAAAACCTGCTGGCGGAAGCCGACCCGCGCGCGATCGTGCTCCACTGCCTGCCGGCCCACCGGGGCGAGGAGATCAGCGCCGGGGTGATCGAAGGCAGCGCCAGCCGCGTGTTCGACCAGGCCGAGAACCGCCTGCACGTGCAACAGGCCTTGCTGGCGGCCCTGCTGGGGGGCGTGACGGGCTGACCCGGGCCGGTGAACCGCAGCCGAACAACACGCCAGGGGCTGGACAAGTGCGCCAATCAATGGCACAAATGTACTGACCGGCAACTGTGATCTTGCCCATGGTGCCTCGATCTGTTCCAGCGCGCGCCCCCTTCGGCGCCCCACTGGCCCTGGCCCCGCTGCCGCTGGGCCCTCTCGCCGCCGGCGGCGACAGTGGCGCCCAGGGCGAGCTCACCAGCGCCCAGCAGGAGCTCTACGACTGGCTCGCCAGCTACATCGGTGAGCACCGCCACAGCCCCTCGATCCGCCAGATGATGGAGGCGATGGGGCTGCGCTCCCCGGCGCCGATCCAGAGCCGGTTGCGGCACCTGCAGCAGAAGGGCTGGATCACCTGGCAGGAGGGTCAGGCACGCACCCTGCAGCTGCTGGGTGGCCAGCGGCCGGGAATTCCGGTGCTGGGCTCGGTGGCGGCGGGCGGGCTGGTGGAGCCCTACGACGACACCAAGGAACGGCTCGACCTGCAGCCCGTGCTCGACACCCGCGGCCTGTTCGCCCTCACCGTGAACGGCGACAGCATGGTGGACGCCCACATCGACCACGGCGATGTGGTGTTGATGGAGCCGGTGGCCGACCCGGCCCGGCTCAAGCCCGGCACGATCGTGGCGGCGCTGGTGCCAGGCAGCGGCACCACCCTCAAGCACTTCCAGCGGGTGGGGCGTCAGGTGCGGCTGGAAGCCGCCAACCCGGCCTACGCCCCGATCGTGCTGGACGCCGATGAGGTCACGGTGCAGGGCCGGCTGGTGGCCGTGTGGCGCCAGGTCTGAGGCCCCTTGGCATGTATTGTGACTTTCGAGAGGGGCCATAGCTCAGCTGGTAGAGCACCTGCATGGCATGCAGGGGGTCAGCGGT